>CAZLGZ010000072.1:0-12600 GCA_964558965.1 uncultured Flavobacteriaceae bacterium | reverse complement strand
CAGTCCCTGGAAGCTCAAAAAGAGAACGGCCTCTTTCTCTCCTTTTTAGAAGAGACCCTGGGTGGATTAAAAATCATTAAAGCCTTTCGGGCGGAATCCTTTTTGCGTCAACGTTTTGAGCAATCGACTTCTCGCTTTAAAAGTATCATGATTGCCGTACTGCAGCGCAAAGGCCTGGCCTCTCCCTTCTCTGAATTCCTTGGGGTTGCCGTGGTTATTACCGTGCTTTGGTTCGGAGGCAGCCTGGTATTGAACGAAGAAAGCAGTCTTTCCCCTCAAGCCTTTTTGGGGTATATCGGTCTGTTCTATACCATCATCAATCCCGTCAAGGCCATCACCACCGTGAATTACAACATCCGAAAAGGAAACGCCTCGGCCGAGCGTATTTTTGAGGTCTTGGAAACCGAAAATGTGGTTCACGATCCAGAGACACCCAAAGTACTGCCTGCCTTCTCCGATGAAATCTGCTTTGATCAGGTCGGTTTTGCTTATGATGAAGAACCGGTTTTACACTCCTTTAGTCTGCGGATACCAAAAGGAAAAACCGTTGCCCTGGTTGGGCAATCAGGAAGTGGTAAGTCAACTGTTGCCCAACTCCTGGCCCGCTTCTACGACATTCAAAAAGGGCAGATCCGTATCGACGGCATCGATATACGGGAGCTCGCTAAAGGGGACCTGCGCAACCTGATCGGAATGGTAACCCAAGAAGCCCTTTTATTCAACGATACCGTTCGAAACAATATCGCCCTGAGCAATCCAGAGGCCAGTCTGGAAGAGATTCAAGAAGCCGCTAAGGTGGCCTATGCCCACGATTTTATCATGGAATTGCCCGATGGCTACGACACCCGTATCGGTGATGCTGGCGGAAAACTCAGCGGTGGCCAACGCCAACGCCTATCGATTGCAAGAGCGGTCCTGAAAAACCCTCCCATTCTGATTCTGGACGAAGCGACCTCAGCCTTGGATACCGAGAGCGAACAATGGGTTCAGAAAGCCCTCGAAAAAATGATGAAAGGCAAAACAGCCTTGGTGATTGCTCACCGCCTATCGACTATCCAAAATGCAGACGAAATCGTCGTGATGGAAAAAGGCAATATCCTGGAGCAGGGTACCCACCAAGAACTGATGAAAACCAAAAGCGGTTACAAGAAATTGGTAGAGCTACAGACACTTTCTGTTTCATAAGTCGTTATACTTCAAAGAAAAAGTAATCAACGATTAAACCTTTTTCCGAAACAAGAGTCTTAATGGAAAACGACACGACCTTGGTTGCAGAAGAGGACTTTCTGGTGCGATTGCAAGACCCGGCCACCCGGGAAAAAGCTTTCGAAGAATTGGTTGGCACCTACCAGGAACGCCTGTACTGGCATATCCGTCGTATAGTGCTGGATCACGACGACACCGATGATGTCCTGCAGAATACCTTTATCAAGGTGTTTCGCAACATTGGCGGCTTTAAGGGAGATAGTAAGCTGTATTCCTGGATGTACCGCATTGCAACCAACGAGTCTTTGAGTTTTTTAAAACAAAAGAGCAGAAAACTGGGTGTGGGATCCCTGGAACTGCAAGAGAAATTAGTTGATCAACTGGAATCCGATGTGTATTTTGAAGGGGATGAAATCCAGCTCAAATTACAACGGGCACTGGCTCAACTACCAGAAAAACAAAAGCTGGTATTCAATATGAAGTACTACCAAAACATGAAGTACGATGATATTTCGGCTGTTTTGGGAACTTCTGTAGGAGCGCTAAAGACCTCCTACCACCATGCTGTAAAGAAAATTGAAGCCTTTTTGACTACGGAACAGTAGGCAAAAAGATAATAGAGGGAGAAATGAAAAAGAAGGTACCAAATTTTAAAGCCCCTGAAGGATACTTCGAAGGCTTTATGGATCGCCTCAAGGACCGGATGGACGAGAAGAGTTCCATCATTCCTGAGGACGATGGCTTTGGTGTTCCAGAAGGATACTTTGAGTCCTTTGGTGACCGCCTACAAGAAAAGCTTCCCCAACAAGGGCGCCTCATTCAGTTTAAACCTTGGATGTACGCCGCTGCGGCTGGAATTGCTCTACTTCTTCTTATTCCCTTTACCAAGAACGAACCCGAACAGAACTTTGAGTTAGCCATGAGTGAGCTGGAGGAATACTGGGAAGAAGGTGATTTGGAATTCGCCGCTTTCGAAATCAGTGAGTCTTCGGAATGGAACCCCGAATCGCTGATCATGGAAAACCCAGATTTAGAAACGGATGAACTTCAGAACTACCTGGAGCAGGAACTCGACCTGGAAGATCAGGAACACTTAATGGAAGAAGATTTAATTTTGGACTATGATGAAGCGCTTTAAAAACAGTTTGGTTGTGATCGCGCTGCTCAGCAGCCTGATGGCCTTTAGCCAAACCCCAAGAAATAAGATCAAAAGCCTAAAAGTGGCTTTTTTAACCGAAAAGCTCTCTCTGAGCACAGAGGAAGCCCAAGCCTTTTGGCCGGTCTACAACGCCTATGAAACCGAGATGCAAGAAGTGCGTCTGAAAGAGAGAAGAAGATTCACCGGTATTATGGCCGATCTAAGATCGATGAATGACCGGGAAGCCGAGGTTTTATTGCAGGCCTACCAGGATTTAAAAAAGGACAAACACGAACTAGAGAGTCGATTTATCGTGGACCTGAAAAAGATTCTTCCGGCCCGAAAAGTCATTCTTCTCTTCCAAGCGGAAGAAGCCTTTAAACGCCGACTGCTCAAGCAATACCGCGAAAACAGAAGAAACCGTTGAGGTATCAATCGACAAAAAACAAGAAAAAGAGGCCAATGGCCTCTTTTTTATTTTAAACCTTTTTCAATTGCCGAAGTCCTACTACTAGAAACCCAAAAATTACGATACAATGAAACTGATGAAACAAATGGCAATACTCGTACTGCTCATCGGAATGATGCAGGGAGTAAACGCTCAAGCTCGAGTAGTAAAAGTCTATCCCAAGCACGGCACCGTGGTGACGGCCCTGGTCAAACCCAAAGTGATCGTACATAAGAAGAGTAAATTCTATTTTGCCGATGGGGTGTGGTACAGAGCCAACCGACGCGGATATGTCGTCACATCAGCGCCTGTTGGACTGCGTGTAAAGACCCTGCCAAGGGCACGAAAAGTGGTTGTGGTTAAAGGAAAAAGATACTTCCGATACCGAGGAATCACTTACCAAAAGAGAAGAGGACACTTTTATGTGGTCACCGTATAAAAGTTGTTTGATTGTTGTTCATTCAAAAGGGCTCCGGTTGAGGGGCCCTTTTTCATTGCCTTCCATTGAGGACCAGAATAAATTTCTTGCCTAACTTCGCCGGCTCATGAGGTTACACAAAAATCTGGTCTGGGCGGTTATTCAAGGTCTGGAGTCCATCGTCAATAAAGAAGAACAAGCGGACAAAGCCGTAGAACGCATTCTGAAAACAGATAAGCGCTGGGGTGCCCGCGACCGGGGCTTTATTGCCTCCACCCTTTATGAGATGGTCCGTTACCGCCGCTTGTACGAAAGTCTGGCCGAAGTAAAAGCGCCTTATAAACGCAGCGATTGTTTCCGCTTATTTGGAGTCTGGGCGACCCTTAGAGGTCATGCCCTTCCCGACTGGCCTGAACTCCATGGAACTCCTGTTCGGCGCATCAAAGGCCGTTATGAAGAAGCCCGCAAAAGCCGGGTTTTACGAGAATCCTACCCGGATTGGTTGGACCAGAGATGTGTGGAAGAGTTGGGCGAAAAACGTTGGGAATCCGAAAGCGCTGCCCTCAATAAAGAAGCCGATCTGCTTTTACGTACTAATACCCTAAAAGGAAATCGCCAGGACTTAATTGCACTGCTCAAAGAAGAACAAATTGAAGCGAAGGCACTGCCTAAAATTGCAGAGGCCGTATTACTCCCCAAAAGAGCCAATGTGTTTCGATTGGACGCCTTTAAAGAAGGACGCTTCGAGGTACAGGATGCCAATTCACAGCGCGTGGCCCACTGGGTGAATCCCCGTCCTGGAGAAAAGGTCATCGATGCTTGTGCTGGGGCTGGCGGAAAGAGTTTACACCTAGCAGCACTAATGGAAAACAAGGGGCAGTTGATCGGTCTGGACATCTTCCCAGCCAAACTCAAGGAACTAAAAAGACGTTGTCGTCGAGCCGGAGTACACAACCTTGAGACCCGCCTGCTGGATTCATCTAAAGTGGTTAAAAAACTCAAAGGCAGCGCCGACAAAGTGTTGATTGATGCTCCCTGTAGCGGTCTGGGTGTTTTGAAAAGGAACCCGGATACCAAGTGGAAACTGGATCCCGATTTCCTCAAAAAAATTCAGCAACGTCAACAGGAGATCCTACAAAAGTACAGCAGCTGGGTAAAAACGGGTGGAGAACTGACCTACGCCACCTGCTCTATTCTCCCCTCTGAAAACGAAAAACAGGTTGAACTTTTTTTAAAAAGTGAGGCTGGAAAAGGCTTTAAATTACTCAAACAAGAAACCCTTTTTCCTAGCGAAACGGGCTTTGATGGCTTTTTCCTTGCAAAACTGTTGAAAGAATCCTGAAACAGTCAATTGGGTTTTTAAGAGAACCTGTATTTTTGCCGTACGTTTCAACGATCTACTTTACTTCATGATCCATTTCTTTGGCCACCCGGCAACCCTCGTTATCGCCGTTCAGACGGATAAAGAACTCTCTGAAAACCAGAGCGAAGCCCTCAGCTGGCTACTCGGCAACAAACCAAAAATCGAACAGGCGTCTCTTGACGCTTTTTTTGTTGGTCCACGAGCCACCATGGTTACTCCTTGGAGTACCAATGCCACGGAGATCACCCAGAACATGGGGATTGAAGGCATTACTCGTATGGAAGAATACCGAGCAGTGGACGAAAAGGATGTTTCTTTTGATCCCATGCTGGAGCAGTTCTACAAGCAGCTCAACCAAGAGCTTTTTACGATCGAAAGAGAAGCAGAGCCGGTTCAATCCATTGAAGATATCGCCGCCTACAACCAGGAACAGGGGCTTGCGCTAAGCGAAGAAGAAGTGGATTACCTCAACGGGGTGTCTAAACGTCTGGGACGCTTATTAACGGACTCGGAAGTCTTTGGATTTAGCCAAGTGAACTCCGAGCACTGTCGTCACAAAATATTCAATGGAGAGTTTGTCATCGACGGACAAACCCGTCCCTACTCTCTTTTTCAACTCATCAAGCAAACCACCCAAGACAACCCCAATGAGGTGGTATCGGCTTATAAAGACAATGTCGCTTTTATCAAAGGCCCGGAAGTCACTCAGTTTGCGCCCACAGCTCCGGACCGTCCCTCAGCCTACGAAGAAAGTCCTTTTCAGTCGGTGCTTTCCCTAAAAGCCGAAACCCACAACTTCCCCACCACAGTAGAGCCCTTCAACGGAGCAGCCACGGGTTCCGGTGGTGAAATCCGGGATCGACTCGCCGGTGGTAAAGGATCTTTACCCCTGGCCGGAACAGCAGTCTATATGACGGCCTATTCCCGATTAGAAAAGCAGCGTGCTTGGGAAGATAACTTGGAGGAACGCCCTTGGCTGTACCAAACTCCTTTGGATATCTTGATCAAGGCATCCAACGGAGCCTCTGATTTCGGTAATAAATTCGGGCAGCCCCTGATCAGCGGATCGGTATTGACCTTTGAACACCAAGAGGATGGCCATCAAATGGGCCGGAAACTCGGTTTTGATAAAGTGATTATGCTCGCCGGTGGGATCGGATATGGAAAGCACGAACAAGCCCTCAAAGGAGAAGCCCAAAAAGACAACGACATCGTGGTTCTAGGTGGCGACAACTACCGCATTGGAATGGGTGGAGCTGCCGTCTCAAGTGCCGACACAGGAGCCTTTGATTCGGTTATCGAACTCAATGCCGTACAGCGCTCCAATCCGGAAATGCAGAAACGGGTTGCGAATGCCATTCGAGCCCTGGTTGAGTCCAAAGAAAACCCCATCGTCTCTATTCACGATCACGGAGCCGGAGGTCATTTGAACTGCCTTTCGGAACTGGTCGAAGAAAGCGGTGGAAAAATCGAGGTAAGCAAATTACCCGTAGGAGACCCTACCCTCTCCGAAAAAGAAATTATCGGGAATGAATCCCAGGAGCGCATGGGTCTTTTGATCGAACCCAAAGACAGAGCGCTTTTAGAAAGAATTGCAGAACGGGAACGAGCTCCCTTTTATGCGGTTGGTAAGGTGACTGGAGATCAACACTTCAGTTTTACCTCTTCCCGAAATGGACAGCACCCCATAGATTTGCCTTTGAGTGACTTTTTCGGAAGTTCCCCAAAGACCATTATGGAGGACAAAAGCATCCGAATGGAATACCCGCCAATTCCCTATGAGTTAGCGGATTTTCACACCTATCTGGAAGAAGTACTTCAATTGGAAGCCGTGGCCTGTAAGGACTGGTTGACCAACAAAGTAGACCGTTGTGTTGGAGGCCGAGTGGCTAAGCAACAATGCGCTGGACCTTTGCAATTGCCCTTGAACAACTGTGGGGTTATGGCCTTGGATTTTACCAGTGGGCATGGTTTGGCCACGAGTGTTGGCCACTCCCCTGTTTCTGGACTTATCGATCCTGTCGCCGGAAGCCGCAACAGTATAGCGGAAGCCTTAAGTAACCTGGTTTGGGCTCCATTAGAAAAAGGCCTCGCTGGGGTATCCCTTTCCGCCAACTGGATGTGGCCTTGTCGAAATCCCGGAGAAGACGCCCGTTTGTACGAAGCTGTTGAAGCCGTATCGGAT
This sequence comes from uncultured Flavobacteriaceae bacterium, assembly GCA_964558965.1. Lineage (GTDB taxonomy): Bacteria > Bacteroidota > Bacteroidia > Flavobacteriales > Flavobacteriaceae > Aureicoccus. The sequence continues at coordinate 5,842 of CAZLGZ010000072.1, read as the reverse complement.
TTTGCCAAAGAGCTGGGCATCAATGTACCGACCGGAAAAGATTCTCTGTCTATGAAACAAAAATACCCGGACCAGGAGGTGATTGCACCGGGTACGGTTATCATTTCGGCTGCTGCCCATTGTGATAACATCAACCAGGTGGTAGAACCTGTTCTTCGCAAAGACGGAGGCAGCATTTATTACCTCAATTTTTCGGGCGAAGAACACCAATTAGGTGGATCTTCCTTTGCACAGATTCGCAAAGCAATAGGCGAAAAAGCCCCAAGCATCGCTAACGGAGAACGATTTAAACAACAATTCAACGCCGTTCAGGAGCTGATCAAAGCCGGGGCTGTAGTTGCAGGACACGATATTGGATCAGGTGGTTTAATCACCACGCTCCTTGAGATGTGTTTTGCCGACAACCAACTGGGGGCGCAATTAGACCTCACCGAGGTGGGTGAAAGTGACACCATCAAATTGCTCTTTTCTGAAAACATCGGACTGGTCTTTCAGTTGCGATCCGATCAGGATGCCGCTTTGTTACAAGAACTGAATATTCCGGCAATCCGAATCGGGCGACCCCAGAAAAAGGAAGAGCTCTTGATTAAAAACCAAGGGGTGGAATTGGGATTGATGATCCCGCACATGCGTCAGGTCTGGTACAAAACCTCCTTCCTTCTGGATCAACACCAGACTACACCACGCTTGGCAGAAGAACGATACAACACTTTTTACAAGCAGCCGCTGCACTACAGTTTTCCTTCCGGATTTGAAGGACAACTCCCCTCGATAAAAGAGGGCGTTGCGAAGCCGAAAGCAGCCATCCTCCGCGAAAAAGGAAGTAATTCCGAAAGAGAAATGGCGCATGCTCTTTACCTCGCCGGTTTTGAGGTCATTGATGTTCACATGACTGATCTTGTCAGTGGACGGGAGGATCTCAGTAGCATTCAATTTTTGGGAGCTGTTGGAGGCTTTTCTAACTCGGATGTTCTTGGAAGTGCAAAAGGTTGGGCCGGGGTGTTTAAGTACAACCCCAAGGCCAAGGCGGCGCTCAAAAACTTTTTTGAGAGAGAAGACACCTTGTCCATAGGAATCTGTAACGGTTGTCAGTTGTTTATGGAATTGGAATTGCTCTACCCGGAGCACCACGAACACGGTAAAATGACCTACAACGATTCCGGGAAACACGAAAGTGCCTTTACTTCTGTGTTGGTTCAGGAAAACCCCTCGGTGATGTTGTCCTCCCTTGCAGGAACCCGTTTGGGAGTTTGGATTTCTCACGGAGAAGGAAAGTTCCATTTACCGGAAGAACAGAACGCTTATTCCTTGGTGGCCCAATACGGTCACAAAGGGTATCCGTCCAACCCGAATGGGTCGGATTACAACACGGCCATGCTCTGTGATGCCAGTGGGCGCCATTTGGTGACTATGCCGCATATTGAGCGTTCTATATTCCCTTGGAATTGGGCTCATTATCCGAATAACAGAAGTGGAGACGAAGTTTCTCCCTGGCTACAAGCTTTCATCAATGCCAGAAAATGGTGTGAAAAGCAATAAGCTGATTCTCTTGTAATTGGCAATTGCATTGCACATCTATCAATAAAGCAGGACCTCCCTTAAAAAGGAGTTAATTGTCTGGGGCTTTTGTTATGTATTTTTTAAAATCCTTCTCTTTTCGCTATTTTGCGATTTCTTATCAGTAACTAACTATGCAGCAGGTAACCCGTCTTTTTGATTTCCCCTATTACCAACTGGAGACCTACCCCTTAGAGGAATCTTTGGTCACCAAATACAACGGCAAATGGGAAGCCCTTTCCACTCAGCAGTATATCGACAAGGCCAATGCCCTGAGTCGAGGATTACTGCGTCTGGGTGTGCAGCCCAACGATAAAATTGCGGTGATCTCGATGACCAATCGAACAGAATGGAACATCGTTGATATAGGGGTGTTACAAGTGGGAGCTCAAAATGTTCCCATTTACCCGACAATTTCAAAGGAGGATTACGAATATGTGCTGAACCACTCGGAGGCAATTTATTGCTTTGTCTCCTGCACGGAGGTTCTCGAAAAAATACTGGAGATCAGTCCTAAGCTCAAGACGGTTAAAGAAGTATACTGCTTCGATCAGCTGGACAACTGCCAGCATTGGACGGAAGTCCTGAAAATGGGTGAAGACACTTCCAATCAGGAAGAAGTGCAAGCCCGGATGGACGCGGTAAAGCCGGAAGATCTAGCCACCCTGATTTACACCTCAGGAACGACCGGTGTGCCGAAAGGGGTGATGCTCTCTCACCATAACATCACCAGCAACGCCCTGGAGAGTTCTGCTCGCTTGCCTATTGCCAGTGGTAAAGTAAAAGCCTTGAGCTTTTTACCCTTGTGTCACGTGTATGAGCGCATGCTGATCTATCTTTACCAATACCGAGGCGTGAGCATCAACTATGCCGAGAGTCTGGAAGCGATTAGCGACAACCTGAAGGAAGTGAAGCCCCATGTAATGACTGCGGTGCCGAGACTCCTCGAAAAAATTTACGACAAGATCATCGGAAGAGGAAAAGAACTCACCGGGATCAAAAAGTCCCTTTTCTTCTGGGCTGTTGAAGTGGGCCTCAAATACGAACCTTACGGGCAGAACGGATGGCTCTACGAACGCAAACTGGCCTTGGCCCGAAAACTGATTTTCAGCAAATGGAAAGAAGGAGTCGGCGGTAATCTTGAATTAATCGCCTCGGGTAGTGCAGCCCTCCAAACACGACTCGCCCGAATTTTCAACGCCGCAGAATTAGGGGTCATGGAAGGTTACGGCCTGACCGAAACCTCTCCAGTAGTGACCGTAAACGATATGCGTCAAGGCGGGTTTAGAATTGGCACCGTTGGTAGACCTATTGGGCAGACCGAAGTTAAGATCGCCGAAGATGGAGAAATCCTGGTCAAAGGGCCCCAGGTTATGCAAGGCTATTACAAGGATCCGGAAAAAACAGCCGAAGTTATTAAAGACGGTTACTTCCATACCGGGGACATTGGCGAAATTGACAAAGACGGCTTCTTACGCATTACGGATCGTAAAAAGGAAATGTTCAAAACCTCAGGAGGTAAGTATGTTGCTCCTCAGGTCCTCGAGAACAAATTCAAAGAGTCGCTCTTTATCGAACAGATCATGGTTGTCGGAGAAGGTGAGAAAATGCCTGCCGCATTAATCCAGCCTAATTTTGAGTTTTTGGACGACTGGGCTGAACGAAAAGGAATTGACACCAGCGACAAAGCGAAACTGGTAACCGATCCAAAAATTATCGCTCGTTATCAGGAAGAGATTGACACGGTAAACGAGAACTTTGCCAAGTGGGAAAAAGTGAAACAATTCCGTCTAACACCCGATGTATGGAGTGTTGAAGGGGGACACCTCACTCCTACCATGAAATTGCGCCGCAAAATCGTCAAGCAGAAATACCAAGGACTTTACGAAGAGATCTACGGGCATCCACCAGCCTAGGTCAGTAGACTTCCTTTTCTAATTAGGAAAACTTCTTTGGATAAATTTATTATGCATGCATAATAAATTTTCCTATATTTGGGCTCACAAATCATTCCATGAGTCCAAGTACAATTGATTACGCCCTACGCGCAACCTGGCAAGCAGTGGCCCGCATGTACAATGAGGAGGCCAAGCATTACGAGTTGACCATGGCGATCGGTTTTACCCTATTGAGTATCGATCCCAAATCGGGAACTCCCAGTACCGCCTTAGGACCTAAAATGGGTATGGAGGCTACTTCTCTTTCCCGTATTCTCAAGAACATAGAAGAAAAAGGATATGTGGTTCGCAAGCCGAATCCCAAGGATGGTCGCGGCGTTCTCATTCACCTGACTCCCCTTGGATTGAAAAAACGTGCCGACTCTAAAGAGGTGGTGTTGCGTTTTAATGATGTCGTAGAAGAACATGCCGATCAAAAGGATCTGGAAAGTTTTTACCGCGTCATGGAAACCATCAATCGCTTAATTCTAGATAAACAAGTGTATACCGCTCGCCAAGAGACGAGTCAAATAAACAAATCGCATTAACCCTAAATAGCAATGAAAAGACCTATTCAAAAAGTGGCAGTTATCGGTTCCGGAATCATGGGAAGCGGAATCGCCTGTCATTTTGCTAATATCGGAGTGGAAGTCCTCTTATTGGACATCGTTCCGCGTGAATTAACGGCCAAGGAAGAGGCTATGGGCCTCACCCTGGAGTCTCCCCAAGTGAGAAACCGCTTGGTAAACGACTCCCTAAAGGCCTCTTTGAAATCCAAGCCCTCTCCTATTTATCACCAGAAGTTCGCTTCTCGAATCAGTACGGGGAACCTGGAGGACGATATCGCCAAGGTATCAGAGGTAGATTGGATTATCGAGGTGGTGGTTGAGCGATTAGACATCAAGAAAATGGTGTTCGAAAACCTGGATAAGCACCGCAAACCGGGTACACTGATTACCTCGAACACTTCTGGGATTCCCATTCGCTTTATGAGTGAAGGGCGTTCTGAAGATTTTCAGAAACACTTTTGCGGTACGCACTTCTTTAATCCTGCCCGTTACCTCAAACTATTCGAAGTCATCCCCGGCCCTAAAACGGACGCTGGAGTTCTTGAATTCTTGCAAGGCTATGGCGAACAGTACCTCGGAAAAACTTCCGTTGTCGCTAAGGACACGCCGGCCTTTATCGGAAACCGCATCGGGATTTTCAGTATTCAGAGTCTATTCCACGCTGTCGGTGAGTTGGATATGACGATTGAAGAAGTAGATAAACTCACTGGACCGGTTATCGGAAGGCCAAAATCGGCTACTTTCCGAACCGTAGACGTCGTTGGCTTGGATACGCTGGTTCACGTGGCCAACGGGATTCGAGAAAACTGCCCGGATGACGAAAGACACGCCATTTTTGAACTGCCTGGATTTATCAATACTATGTCAGAAAACAAATGGCTGGGAAGTAAAACCGGACAAGGATTTTATAAAAAGACAAAAAACGCCGAAGGGAAATCAGAAATCCTATCCCTGGACTTAGAAACCCTGGAATACCGATCTAAAAAGCGTGCGCAGTTTGCCACCTTAGAGCAAACCAAAACCATCGATAAGGTCATCGATCGTTTTCCGGTACTCGTTGACGGGAAGGACAAAGCAGGCACCTTCTTCCGCAAGACTTTAGGAGCCCTCTTTGCGTATGTTTCGCACCGCATTCCAGAGATCGCCGATCAGCCCTATCAGATTGACGATGCCATGAAGGCTGGATTCGGCTGGGAACACGGGCCTTTCCAGATTTGGGACGCCGTCGGATTCGAAAAAGGATTGGAACTCATCGCAGCCGAAGGACAAACCGCGTCTGCCTGGGTAGAAGAAATGAAAAGCAAGGGCATCACTCAATTCTACAGCGTAGAAAACGGGGCAAGCTACTGCTACGATCCTACCGCAAAGGATCACCAAAAAATCCCTGGACAGGATGCCTTCATCATCCTGGATAACATCCGTAAAAGCCACGAGGTATTTAAAAACAGTGGTGTTGTGGTGGAAGACCTGGGAGATGGCATCTTGAATGTTGAATTCCAATCCAAAATGAACACCATTGGTGGTGATGTTTTAGCCGGATTAAACACCGCCATTGACCTGGCCGAAAAAGACTTCCAAGGACTGGTTGTCGGAAATCAGGCGGCAAACTTCTCTGTCGGTGCCAACATCGGGATGATCTTTATGATGGCCGTAGAACAGGAATACGATGAGCTGAATCAGGCGATCAAGTATTTCCAAGACACCATGATGCGAATGCGCTACTCTTCTATTCCGACCATTTCTGCACCGCACGGAATGTGTTTAGGAGGAGGATGTGAG
>CAZLGZ010000071.1:0-12620 GCA_964558965.1 uncultured Flavobacteriaceae bacterium | reverse complement strand
CCTGCGACCACACGCACCCCATGCGCGTACGCTACCAGACTGCGCCACATCCCGCAATTGGATGGCAAAAATAAGACTTTCTTACCGAAATAAAAGAGCAATAACCCTTCTCCAAAAGAAATCCTTTTCGAGAAGGGCTATTGAAATTCCAAGAAAGAATTGCCTCTACTTTCTATGGCTTATCATCCAAACTATTGATCCAGGCCGCGATCTTCAAGGCTTCATCTCGAGGAACGTTGGGCATGGGTGCCATGGGTGTGGCGTATTCCGGCCAGTTCTTGGGCTCTGGGTTGTATATCAACTCCACAATACGCTCATTGTTGTAATTCCGACCGGCAATAGCACGGTAGGAAGGCCCAACGACACGCTTATTGGCCTGGTGACAAGCCACACAGGTATTGTTTCTCAGAAGGGGCTCCACCTCCTTATAAGTCGGAACCGAGACTACTTTCGAGCTGCTTGGCTTTTTCTTTTTAACCACACGCTTGACGACCTTTTTCTTCGGCTTGCGTTTGGCGACCAACTCATCCGCAGACAACTTCTGACCTTGAGGAATTTTGTTCAGTGTATAGTAGAAAGCCGGGTGTAACAAACCTTGGCCCGTCTCCGCTGCCTTGATTCCCGTTAGGACCACTTCGTGCACATAATATGGCCGCAAGTTATTGTAGACCAATCGCAGACGCAGTCCGTCTTCACTGAGTCGGACTCCCTTGGGTTGCAATTCTTCCATATTGGTTTGTGGACTCCCATATACCGGGTGAAACTTGTAGATATAGCTTTTGGAAAAATACGAATCCAGGTACTCGGCTGAACTCCGATCGACAGGCATAGTGAATTCAATTTCAAAACCATCAGGCATGGCTTTGACTGTTTTCATTTCGAAAGGCATACGTCCGGTCCAGGTGAGGTACTCCAAACCATCGTTCGTCGTTCCGGCAGAACCCCAGCCTCGGTTGGTCTCTCCCACATAGAGGTTGCCTTGGGTGTCAAAGTCCATACGCATGACCCCTGATTGAAATCCGGAACGGAAATCAAAGGCCACTCCTTGGTACTGCCCATCCACTTTTTCAAGAACGACCCGCATGATTTTACTCTGACCCTGGTCCCCGACAAACAACTGTCCGGCAAAAGGCCCAAAACGACCACTACTCTTATCTTCCACGATTTCAGAATTCGAAATCCCCAAAATTCCGTGGGGCAATACCACCGCCGGTGGTTGCATTTCTGGGAAAAGCTCCTTGACCTCGTATTCGAAATCAGGGTTCTCTTCATTCTGAATGTTCTCTGGCTTGATGTAGCGACCATTGGAAGCTCTCTCTTGGCGCTTATCGATCTTGGCATAGAATTGATCTGCTGTCAGACTAACCGGTGACTCGGGCAGGTGGCTCCATTTAAGACCTGCAGGGTGCCCGGTAAAAGATCCTTTTGGCACATGCCAAACACCTCCAGAGCCTTTCCAATCTCCTTGGTTATCGGTATAGAAGAGTTCCCCTTCAAACTGACCGTACCCCGCAGGAGAACGCATTCCTGTAGCCCAGGGCGTCATCTCTCCATCTTCCGTAATCCGAAGGGTCCATCCTCTCCAAAGCACGCGGCTTTCTCCTCTCCACCACTCTTCATCTCCAAAGGCCACATTCGCGGTAACAAAAAAGCTTCCATCTTCCGCAATGACAGGGCCAAAAGAGTATTCATGGTAATGCGCACTGAGCGGCCAGGCGTAAATGGTGTAATACTCATCGGCGTAACCATCTCCGTTGGTATCGGTCAGGCGGGTCAGTTCCCCACGCTGAGCTGTATAGAGTGATCCGTCTTTGTATTCCAGTCCCAAAGGCTCATGAAGCCCCATGGCAAATTTCTTGTATCGAGGGTTTCGCCCCCCTTCCATGGTCGGGTTTTCGACCATCCAAACATCGCCTCGACGGGTGGCAATGGCTAATTTACCGTTGGGCAAGGCCGCCACTCCTCCCCCTTCAAGCTTAATTCCTTCCGGAACAGGCAGGGTCGTTATTCGGTAATAATCGGACTCCTGAGGAGTCTTGGTTTTTTGTTGTGCCTGAATGAAAGACCCTCCAAAGAGTCCACAAAAGAAAAACAGGCAAAGGCTGTAAAATTTCATCTTATTCATGTGATTCATTTAGAGGATTACCAAAGGATTTCGTACGTCAATGTTCCGCTCATATCAAAAGTGAGCATTTGGGTATTCCCCTCTCCCTCCACCATGCGCAAAGCATCGGCATTGGCTGTTTTGATGTAGTAACGCTCATTGACTTTAAATAGACCCGGCTCGATGGATTCAATTTTTCCTTGAGCCACTGCATAAACCGGTAAACTGGTTTGAGACAATTGCGTCCCTTCAGCGATGGCCTCGGTTGACATTTGAACCTGCAGACCGGTACCGCTGGCATTGGGTGTGATTTTTTCGGCATACTTCAGGTGCTTGCTCTTCCCATGGAAGACGGGTAAGCGGGTTTCTGCATCAACGGAATATCCAGTAGATCGGAATTGCTGCTCCCCTTCAGCGTTCAAGAAGCCCTTCCCATCAAAGGTCCAATTCACATCGCCCTGGGGATTGAAGGACCCATTGCCTCGATCTCTCCACATGGGAGTGGCATCTACAAAGTAACCTCTCCACATGCCCAACACATGGCCGGATTCCAGGTCGTAGACATAGTGTACTCCCTCTGGTGTACCGACACCCATGGTGTGGGATTTTAATTTTTCTCCTTCAAAACGAACAAAGCCACGGAGCATTTTTGGACCGGCTTCCGGTTCTACCAATATCCTCGGTACGATGTAAGCCAGGCGAGAAAAGGATTCCTCTGTATGAAAGTCCAGCGGTTCTGTGGACTTGGTCGAAATGCTGAAGCCAAGAACCGGTGGCCACCAGCCTGCTGCCTTAATCGTTTCTAATTTAAAGGGATAGCTCCCAGGTTCTAAATAAGTTGTCGAACGTAAACCTCCCCAGCTCCATGCGGTGTTGTTTTCGTCCAGTACTTTTCCATTTAAAGTTAATCGGGCTCCTCCTCCATATCCGGCAAGAATGGAATACTCGTCTGCTTGATCAATATGAAGTGTTCCTTCATAGATCACCCCGTAGTTGTTTTCTTTTTCGGCAACCCTAACATCGATGAAAGGAGACTTGCCTTCATAAACGACTTCGGCTTTGTCCAGCTCTTCTATGCTGTTGAATGTTCCATGATAGGCCTTGTAGGTCAGATCAGAAACAAAGGCTGTAGCCGGTTGAAAGCGCGTGTATTTTATATTTCGAAAAGCCACCTCCCCGTGGTCTCCCTGAATCATCAAAGGACCGTTAGCTACTTCTTGCTGCGAAATCGGACCGCCTGTAGCATGAGGCACTTCCACATTTTCATGTATAGGAACTCCGTTGAGTTCTACGTAGACAAAGCGTGCATTCTCCGTCTTTTGACCTTGATCATTGAAACGCGGCGCGCGGAAATGAATTTTCATTTGTTGCCATACTCCCGGTGGCCGGGCAGGATTAGCCGAAGGAGCGATACCGGCAAATGCGGTTTCCGGTGCATTCTCCCAATTGCGATAAATACCACCTATATCACTGAATTTAGGGTACTGCACTCCCCAGCTATCGTAAAGCTGAACTTCGTAACGCCCTTGTAAATAGATACCAGAATTGGATCCCTTGGGCATCATCACCTCGAGCTCCAGCATCAGGTCTCCGTGCTCCCAATTCGTGATCAGGGCATCTTGTTTTCCTTCGCTGGGCAAGTTGATCAAAATACCGGTGCCTGGCTCAGTACTCACGGCCTTGACTTCAGGCTTTTTATTTTTATTCTTCTTTTGCCACCAACGGCGTTTTTTCTTTTCCGGGGCTTTGTCGTGAATGTCTTTAAAGGGATGTATTTCTACCCCTCCAACGATCTGCCAGTTCCCGGCCTGGCTTTTAAAGCTCGACAAATCGGCTAACTGCAGACTGTCCTGAGCCATGAGCCCGCCAAAACAAAGGAAGGCCGCTCCAAGAAGCATTGATTTCATGTAGAGAAAATTTCCCTTAAAATAAGAAAAACTGCCCAAGAAGTGGGCATTAAATAGCAGTACTTATAAGCCCGAAATAAAGGCCTTGATCTCAGCGCAGTAGACCTCTCTGGCTTCCGGACTATCGCTCTTCGGATTAAAGAGAAAATAGCTTTGGGTTTCTCGCTGACAAAACTCGTCCAGATTCTTTTTACCCCACTTTTTCCAACTTAGGAGTACCAGGTGGTAGTGCACGTGAAAAGACGGCAGTAGCCCCTGTTGAGGTCTACTGCGGTAAAAATTTAAATAAAATAAAGTTGAATGCTTTTGAAGGGAATCGGTTGACAGAAATTGGTTTTTCTTTTTTTCTGTCTTTAAAGGCATTCCAAGAAAAGTTATAGTCAATGGTTACTGTAAGTATAACTTACAATATAAAATTACCTTTTCTTGTTCAAAAAGCGATCCACAAATGTGTTGAACGGGAAAAATCTAAAGGTGAATATAAAATATCCATCGATGAATGGTGAAAGTCCTCCTTTGAATTGTCAGAATTATCACCTGATGAGGGTAAAGTGACCCACATAACGTTGATTCGCATCATTATTGACATTGACTACATACCAATAATCCCCAGTAGGAAGAGGGGATCCGTTGTAGGTTCCGTCCCATTTAGGTACTTCTTTCAGCTCCGCCACTACCCGACCGTAACGATCATAAATCTTCACGTCGATGGCAGCAAACAAATCAGCATTGTTGACGAACCATTCCTCATTGAGGTTATCTCCATCCGGGGTAAAATAATCGGGAATGTCCGGCATTTCGTTGAATTCGAAAGGCATGACCAAACGAGCGATACATCCCTGAGCATCCTCTACCATAATCTCGACATCCATATTCTGAGAAACGCGGAATACATTCTGTGAGCCTAAATCTTCTCCATTGAAGGTAAAGCGGTAATCTCCAAAGCCCCCTTCTGCTCTGGCCGTCAACTCATTTGGGCCCGTCTTTTCGGCCTCCAGCATCAAGGGCTGGTAGTCTTCCAACTCAAATTCCACCGGATTGACACAGCCGTTAGCGTGGTAGATATAAAGGGTATGCTTCCCGGGCGATAGGTTTCCGTACTGTCTCTCAGTGGTTGCCAGGTTAATGTCATCAACATCCAAGGTGTACAGCAATTGGTCCGCCATGCTTTCATCCGCAAGGTTGACATAGACGGTATTCGTTGGGAAGATTCCCGAACAGCCATAGGCAATCTGAACATCCGGCTGAATATCTACTCCAATGCCCACCGGAACAATGACCTGGGTCTGGCACCCAGCGGAATCGCGGATAAAAATGGTGTAGGTTTCCCCTCCGGCCAGGTTATCGATACGCAGGTTGTCGTTCTGTTCAAAATCGGCATCCTCCAAGGAGTTCACGCTGGTAAAGTAAGGAGCCGTTCCTCCGATGACCGACAACTCAATGTAGCCATCATCATCTCCCAAGCAAGTCTCTGGTGCCGAGGTACCCAAACTGGCCACCAGAGGCATGGGTTCCTCAATGGTTACCGTACGGGTGATGGTACAACCCAGTTCATCCTGTATAATGATATCGTACTGACGAGCTGCTAAGTCATTAAAGGTTTTACGATTCGGTTCAGTCGGATCGTCTCCTTCAAAGAATTCACTCAAGGTATCGGAGATGGAATAGCGAATCTGTCCGGTTCCTCCACTGGCTTCCAGAATAATTTGACCATTGGCTGCTCCGGTACAACTCGACATCACTACTTCAAAGTACTCCAAGACCAAAGGAGGGCGTGGCTCAATAATGATTGGTGGAGAAATCGCCTGACATCCCCCACTTTGCGCATACACATAGTAGGTTCCGGGGTTTAGATTTCTGAAAATCCCAGAATCTTGCTGGCCGCGAACGGTATTGCTTGTATTCGGAACTCCAGCCGCGTCGCTATTGAGCAGGTAGTACTGGTAATTTCCGATTCCTCCAAAGGCTTCCGAACGAATAATTCCGGTCGCTTCACCAGCACAGTTAATCGTTGCACCTGTCAGGTCAAGATTAATCACCAATGGAGCCGCAGGGTCTAAAGAAATCTGGTTCGAACGTTCAAATGGGCAACCATTGGAATTCTGTACGTCGTACTGGAAAGGTCCTGGATCAACCAAAATATCCTCTGTGATTTCTACCGAAACCATTCCACTTCCAAAAGGCAGGAAAGGATCGGTCGTTCCCGATCTGCGGTAGAAATAATCTACTCCCGCTTCCGGGTTGGTTACCGTAAGCAACATGCGACCCTCATCGCCACATCCCGGTGGCTGTAACTCGACCAGTTCAGCCGTAACTACTTCCGGATCTTCAATAACTATAGGTGCGGTCGTAAAACTACAATCCCATCCATCGAAAATGGTAATGGTATAGGTACCCGCCGACAAGCTACCGAAGTAAGGAGTCGTCTGCAAACCACTGGTACTGCCATCTGCGATACGGTTCAATTGGAACAGGTAGTTCCCGGTTCCCTGGCCGCCAACAATATTAAAGGCTTCTACGGCTCCGTCATTGTCGTTGTTACACTGCAAAGGTTGAGCGACTTGAATCGAAGCGCTAATCGGATCCGGTAAAGGCAGATCAATTTGAGTGGTCGCTGTACATCCAAAAGCGTCCTGAACCTCGAGGGTATACAAGCCTGCGTCCAGGGCGTCAAAAATATTCTGGGTATTTGGGTAGTCCACTAATACCGTGGTTCCATCGGGTGCCGTAAGTCGGTACTGATAATTTCCCCAACCACCATCCGCGGTAGCCGTAATTTCTCCACGTCCCGGAAGGGCGCAGCTCACATCCGTTGTTTGAATAGCACCCAAGGTCAAAGGTCGGTCCGGCGCACGTACGGTGGTCGAGTTACTCACCGTATCACAATAAGGAAAATCAGTTGCCTCAATGCGGACGACCAAATTACCCGCAGGGACCCCGCTAATAATTTCAGGACTGTTGATTGGTGCGTTGGTATCAAAGCTTCCGGTTACACCGGTAGAGGTTTCTACCCCGGCGTTATCTCTTGAAAACACTTCATAGGTATAAACTCCGGAATATCCAGTTAGGTTAAGGCTGATCTGACCATCACTTCCACCAAAACAGCTTACCGGTCGCACCTCCGCAATATCAGCCGAAATCGTATTGTATTCCGGCATAGAAACGACTGGGGTAAGGAAAGTACATCCACCGGCCGCCAGATCACGAACCGCAAAAATGTAATCCCCAGGAGTTGAAATAGGAAAGACCACGCGATCTGTTCCACCCGAAAGCAATGGAGTACCAGAACCCAAAGGCAAAAGTTCAACTTCGTAGTTCCCGGGACCCTGATCGATGATGACCGTAATGCCGCCAGGATTCACACTGATTCCTGTCGCATCACAACTCAGTGGATCGATCATAAAATTAAAGGTCAGGTCGTCAGGAGGAGAAACCGCAAGGGCATGAGAGGATTCGCATCCATTGGCATCTCGAACGGTGACAATTAGGTTTTGAACACTTCCTGTATCGACCAATTCAAAGGTGTTGCTGGTTTGGAAGTTAGTCCCATCAAAATTGGCCGTGCCATCATTTAAGGCATAGGTATAAGGCGCCGTACCGGTTGCGGTACCAGACCCATCACCATTGGTATCGGTAAATACGCTCAAGGTAGTTGTGCTAAACTGGTTATTTGCAGGCACACAAATAAAATCAGGTGCGGTCGCATTGACCATCAAAGCCGACGGTTCAGTAATGACCAGATTCCCTGAACGGTCCGTACATCCTCGGTCTGAAACCACTTCCACTTGATAGGTACCCGGGGCGAGGCCTGTAAACAAAGCCGAACTCTGTGGTCCTGTTAAGGGAGTAGCTGATGCTCCGGCATATAAATAATACGAAAGTGGAGTATCCGTATCGGTTCCGGGCTGCAATTCAACCTGAATGGTACCGTCATCAGCCCCTGCACAACTCACTTGAGTCAAAGGAGTAGCACTTATAATGGGTGCCGTAACCACCGTCACATCAACGGTAGAGATATCGCTACACAACGGAGTCGTATTGGAACTCAAATCTGTAACGAGAATATTGTAAGACCCGGGAGCGATTCCGGTAAAGGTGTTGGTGGATTGCGGAGCGCCTATAGGCAACAAGGTTCCCCCGTCGCGAAGCTGGTACTCAAAATTCCCACTCCCTCCTGTGGTCGTCACCGTGATAACCCCATCACCCGCATTACAAGTAGGTTCAGATGTAGCATCCGCGGTGATTGAGAAGAAATCAAAGACCTCAGCCACTACCGTATTGGTACAACCATTCTGATCGCGAACGACAATAGTATAACTCCCGGGGTTGCTCACCGTAAAATTCGGACTGTCTTGAAAACCTCCTCCAATATTGTATTGGAAGGTCTCGTGCGGCAGTCCAGAGCCTGTGTTCAATGGAGAAAGAACGTCAATTTGGTATCCGCTGGTAGCGGTACACTGGTTGACAACATCCACGACCGGCGTCGGGATTCCCCCTAAATCGGTTACCGTAACTGTGGTCATTGCTATACAACCGGTCGCGTCCTGAACATACAGATCGTAATCCGCAGGATAAGGCCCGGCCAATTCGAAAGTACTGCTGGCCCCAAAAGTGGATGGCGCGGGGTCTCCGGTGGGAACATAAGCATACTGATAAGGAGCCGTCCCTCCGAAGCCTTGAACACTCACTTGGGCGTTGACCAAGCAATTCGCTGGGATATTACTCACTACTTGAATACTCGGAGAATTGATTCCAATGGTGGTCATATCACTGTCTTCACATCCTGAAGTGAGGTCTTGAACAGTGATTTGGTAATTTCCTGGAGCCAGTCCGGTAATGGGACTGAACGGCCCGGCACCAGCGACTGTAGCAGGTCCAAATACAATGCTGCCATCGCTTGTGTTGCGCACCGTGATATCAACATTGGTTCCGCTATACCCGCTAACGGTATAGGTTAAGGTTCCACTCCCGGCTATATCACAGGAATCATCGGTACTACTGATACTCACATCAAGCGGTGAAGGTGCTGCAACGGGCGGAATCTCTTCGATATACAAACAGCCTGTTCCGGTGTCTTCAACTTCTACGTAGTAGGTGGTTCCAAAATCCAAACCAGTGAAGGTATGGGTACGTGGTGGACTATTCGGAGAATAACGTGGTACCCCTTCACCGACCAAGCGAATTAAGAAAGGACCAACTCCACCCACGATGGTGATGGTGTTGGTTAAGTCCGTTGTACAATCCGGTGGAATGGTAGGTACAGGAACCACATCAATCTCACTATCTTCTAATTCCACCACGTCCAGATCCGTACATCCAAGTGCGTCTTGGGTCTGCACACTGTAGGTACCTGGAGCTAAGTTGGTAAACGTATGACTGGTGGAAGCGGTGGTCGTCGTACTTACTTGTGTTCCACTGGCATCAAAAAGCGTGTAGGTAAACGGCGCTGTACCATTGGCTACCGAAGCCTGTATATCTCCTTCGATTACTCCCGCAGCACAAGTCGCAGGTACGGGGGTTAAACTCACATCTAGGGGATCACTGTTTCCGATAACCGCCGTAAGGACTGGACTGGTACATCCTCGACTATCGCGAATGACAAAATCCGAATAACTACCTGGGCCATAACCCGAGAAAACATTTTGGTTACTAAAGCTCAGACCTCCATCATTCGAAAACTCATAGGGTGGGATTCCCTGATTGAAATCAGGAACGATCTCCACGACTCCACTGCTCGCATCCCCACATTGGGTATCGGTAATATTAAGGGTCCCTGCAATAGTTTCCTGAGGCAACAGAGTCACTGTATTGGTTACAGCGGTACAGCCTTGGCTATCGGTTACCTCAAATTGAAAAGTAGTTGCCGTCGTAATGGAACCGTTATTAGGTACGGTATAGACGAAAGAGTTTCCGGCAATTGGGTTACTGGCTGTTGTAAACGGAGCCCCATCGATACTCACTTCATAAGAGACATAACTACTTCCTGCAGGATAACCATCAAAAATATTGACTTGAATTTCGGCATCAGGGCCCGAGCATTCTAACTCTTGAATAACAGAAGCAGCAGCATTGAGCTGAGGGGCAATGGTCACACTGACCTGATCACGGCAATCATTGGCATCGCGGATATCAAAGGTATAGCTGCCAGGTCCCAAGCCTGCAAAGCTTGCCCCACTTTGCCAAACACCAGAATTCATTCGGTACTCATAAGGAGTGGCTCCCCCACTTCCTAGCAGCACGACGGTCGCGGCATCGAAGGGGTCGTAGCAAAAATCAGAGCTCGGATCCAAACTCACCGTAGGGCTTGGAAGAGCGGTTAGGGTAAAGGTGTCCGTAAGAATGCATCCATTGAGGTCGGTTACTTCAACCGTGTACAGACCCGTCTGGCTAAGTCCCGAAAAGACAGCACTGGCTTGAGGTCCTCTTATACTGGAATCTGGCTGAGTCAGTTGGTACTGGTATCCACCCCAACCGCCAGAAACCTGTACTTGGGCACTACCGATATTCCCGTTCTGGCAGTTCATGTCCTCGACCACCACTTGATCAATCGCAAAAGCAGCAGCGGGCTGTTCAATCAGCAGAGAAGCCGTATCAGTACAATTGGTGTCTTCGTCTGTTACCGTAATGGTGTAAGTACCTGCGGCTAATCCGCTCAAAATTATTTCGTTATTGGTTTGAGCTGTTTGCAGAGGACCGGCATCAATTTGATAGGAATACGTGCTGACGAAACCATCCACTAAAAAGCGGCCTCCACCATCTGCAGCCCCAAAACAACTTACAGGGCTCAGCTGTTGCGCCTGCACACCGATGGAGCTGATATCGGTGATGGCATAACTTTCTTGGTAGGAGCATCCTTCGGCATCCGTCACCTCAAAAATGTAGGCTCCCAATCCCAATCCAGTGAAGGAGGGATTCGTTCCGTTGTTGACTGCTGATACAGCAGGAGAAATCAAGGCATAGGTATAAGGTCCTGTTCCTCCGGTTACGGTTAAATCAACGGTGGCTGTACCGGTGATACAGTCCAGACTAGACAGCACAAAATCCAAGTCGGTAGGTTTGTCAAGTGGCGCAAAAGTGATCATAGAAAGGGCTTGCACACAACCGTTAGCATCCCGAACAAGCGGTGTATAGCTTCCAACTCCCAAGCCACTAAAACTGGTACCCGGACCAAATCCTGCACCAATGCTGTATTCATAGGGAGCAGTTCCTCCGCTAACTCCAGAAATATTGATGGCTCCTCCTACCTCGTCTGCACAGCTGGGCTCAGCGGTCGCTGTTGCGGTAGCCGTAATGGTGGTCGGGCTGCCAACGGTAGCGGACTGACTGGCTGTTGTACAACTGAAACTGCCTTGACTGTACCGAATCATGACTGGGTAAGTTCCCGCTGGGAGACCGGAAAACACACTACTCACCTGGTAGCTGACTCCATTGTCAATGCTGTATTCTAAAGCATAGCCCAGGCTATTGGTCACATTGACACTGACCTGGCCGTTGTTCACCCCACCGCAATCCGTGTCTTGTGTCGCCACGGTAAAACTCGGTGGTGGAATATCTGCAACTTCCACTGAGGCCGTTTGTTGACAGCCGTTCGCATCTTCAATCAGGATGTTATAGGTCCCAGCCGAGCTGACCTGAAAGACATCTGTACCGGTATAAGGTGTACCAAAACTCGTCCCCCCGTCTAGACTCATGCGGTAAGGTGCCGTACCTCCGCTGGTATCAACATTGACGTCTACTGTACTTGCTCCGCACCCAAAACTGTCTGAGGCGGTTGCAACTACCGCAATTGGGCTGATGCCAGAACCGATGGCCAAAGGATTTCCAGAACTATCCTGATCGACTAGAATATCACACTTGTTGGTTTGCACCCGTACTTCGTAGGTTCCGGATCCCACATTGGCAAATACATAAGTGTCTGCCGCGTTTGGGCCAAAGGTGTCGACCGTCACCCCATTCTTTATAAGTCGGTAGGTGTAGAAACCGGGGACACCACTGACCGATACTTCAATACTTCCTTGCTCCCCACTACACAAAATATCGTTGGCCTGCACCGAGACATCAATATCTAAATCCTGAACAGTAACTGGATTCGAAGGAAAGACACAGGCTGTTGAGGCAACGTTTTGCAAACGAACATACACCTGGTACGTTCCCGGAGTGGTAATATCAAAGAAAGGATCAGTTTGGTAAGGGCCGCTGGGATTTCCAAGGCTGTATTCGTACCCACTCGGAACATTGGTCACCTCCACCCTTCCCGGGTTTCCACAAATAATATCTTCAAAAATAGCCTGAGGATTCAGGGGATTCTGGGTGACTTTAAAGTAATAGAAAGGTCCGGAGTCCACTCGTACTCGGTATTCTCCTGGGCTGTTGAGGTCGTACGTTGCGTTACTCCCTACCGCGTCCCATGTACATCCTGTATTGATGGTCGGGCAGTCTTCTACAACGGTTGGGGCACAGGTATTGGGATCAAGTCGCTGCCACTCGTAGTTGGAACCGCTTTGATTGACGCTTAGTGTTCGAATATCACTGGCACCGCAAAGGAAGAATTTGGCCAGTGTGCTCCCGTCGTTCGGACAAGTCACCTCCTGATCCGCTCCCTGTATAAT
>CAZLGZ010000070.1:0-12719 GCA_964558965.1 uncultured Flavobacteriaceae bacterium | reverse complement strand
TCATTCATGATCTGGACAGATATATTAACCCGAAATCGGAAGTACTCCTGGTAGAAATAGGTTTTACGACTGCGGTCGTACCGAATGAGCGCCTTGAAGTCTTTGAGCTGTTCAATAAGATGGTAAACGAGTCTTTCGCTAATATGCAATCGGCGGGCTAATTCACCAGGGGAACCGGTGCACTCGTCTTCAATTAAAGAATGTAGTTGCTGTAAGCGCTCTAAATTTTTAATGCTGTTCATATAGACGTGATTAGGGTAGATACATCAAACGACAAGAGACCAGAGGGCCAATTGCCGTTTATTACTTCCTAAATCTATCTAGATGAGAAATTTAGATCAAATTAGAGTGACGGATATTTATAAAAGATCGTACTCTTTACAAAGTCAGAAAAGATTAGCCGGAAATTACTCCTCTTCTACTTCTTCAAGGGCGTTCCAAATCTTGATCTTGTCTTCTTTTGCGAGACCCTCAGTTACCTGAACAAAAATACCATCGCTCAACCCGAGTTTAATCTCTCTGCGCTCAAATTGCTGCTCCCCATTTTCGACTTCAACGAAGGGTTCTTTGGATTCCTTATCGTACTGCACCAGGCCTTCTTTGATGGCGAGAACACTATCTGCTCTGGCAAGAATAATAGATGCATTGGCGCTAAGACCTGCACGAATAAAAACCGTATCTGCCTTCCTTAAGGTTCCTTTGATTTCGAATTGAATCGCACCGTTCTCTTCAACACCCTTTGGTGCGATATAATCCAAAACCGCATCGAATACCGTGTTTTCAATCGCCCCAACGGTGATCTCTAATGGAAGGTCCTCTTCAATTCGACCTACCTCAGATTCGTCCACCTTTCCTTCAAAGATCATCTTCTCTACATCTGCTACTGACGCTATGGTTGTACCCTCGTTAAAGTTATTGCTCTCGATCACCTGATTACCTACCTCAACTGGGACATCCAACACCATACCGCTTACCGTTGATCGAATCAGGGTATTGGCCGCATTGCCAAACCCACGGGTTGTTCCTGTCTTGACAATATCGTACCGCTCGTTCGCCGCTCTGTAGGCCTGTTGCGCCTGTTGAAAAGAGAGTTGAGCACGCTCCCAGTCTGCCTGAGACACCACACCTTTGTCAAACAATCCTTTCTGCCTATCATAATTACGCTTGGCATCATTCAAGGTAATCTTGGCATTATCAATGCCGTTTTTCGCATCGTTCAGTGCATTGAGGTTGGGCACTACTTTAATTTTAGCAATAAGATCCCCGGACTTTACAAAGTCACCACCTTCTACATAGACCTCTTCGATTACCCCAGAAATATTCGGTTTAATCAATACTTCTTCTAAAGGAATGATCTTCCCTGTTGCCATGGATTTTTTAAGGATCGTTCTCGTCTCTGCGGTCGCCGTTTCATAGGTGACAGGATCCTCGGAGTTCTTTTGGTAGAGGTAATACAAAGACCCCCCGAACAAAGCGACGATGACAATTAGGATGAGTAAAGTGACAAATTTTTTCATGGCTCAAGTGATTGATGGTTGTTCTATTGATTGATGGTTTATTTTATTCGCTTCTCAGGGCTTCTATAGGTTTTACCTTTATGGCGCTATTGGCCGGAATAAATCCAGCAAGCAAGCCTGAAATAATAAGTATGACTAGGGCACCCACGACGGACCCCAAATCGACAGAGGGGGCCAAAAACATGTCTACAGGGCCAGAGGCGTCCAGCGCCATATTGATGGCGAAAATGATAAGAGTCCCAAAGACCACCCCGGCCATACCCGAAATGATGGTCAAGAAGATAGACTCCATGATGATCTGCATTTTTATCGAAAAAGGTGACTCCCCTAAAGCGCGACGAATACCGATTTCTTTGGTGCGTTCCTTGACGACAATCAGCATGATATTACTGACACCAATAACTCCCGAAAGCAAAACAAGGGTCCCTACGACAATCGCAATCCAGCGCATGGCACCGAAAAGGTTTTCTACCCGACTGTACTCCTGAAAAAGATCGAAGTTTCCCACAGCCCGATCATCCTTTGGATTGATGCGGTGATTATTTTTAATAATGTTTAAAATCTTCGGAGTTAGAGAGGTTATTGAACTTCCATCCTTAGCGGTTATAGCCATCCATCCTACTCGATCTCCGCGATTATAAGCTTGAGAAAAAGTAGTGAAGGGAATAAAAATTTGCTTACTGGCATTTTGGTTCCCTCCATTTCCGTTTCGATCCTTGTACGTTCCAACGACCAAAAAGTTCACCCCATTAATCTTGACATACTCCCCTAAAGGCTCTTGGTCGGCTTCAAATAAATCGGTAACAACGCCATCTCCCAAGATGGCCACCTTACGCTTTTGATCTAAATCGGATTGGTTTAAAAAACGCCCTGAAGTGATGGCCATGGAATTCTGTTCCGAAATATTCGGGGTATCGCCAAAAATTCGATATCCCCCGGCTTTGATTCCGTAGACTACGTTATTGATTCCCCGACTGCCCATGGCATTTCGAGGCGAAACAAACCTCAATTGTGGAATCTCTTCCTCTATAAGGCGCACATCTTCCAGATTGAAGCTATAGTTCCTTCCTTTGGGAAGACCATCGTACTCCATGGTGGTCGTCTGCGTCCAAACAAAGACGGTATTGGTCGCCACTCCACTAAAATCCTGCTTAACCCCATTTTCGAGGCCTTTGCCAGCCGCCAACAGCAGCAGGAGTATGAAGATCCCCCAAAACACCCCAAACGCGGTCAACAGCGTTCTGAAGATGTTGGTGGTCAACACCTCTAAGATTTCTTTCCAACGGTCCCGGTTAAACATAGCTTTCTATTCGTCTCTTAATGCGTCAATGGTATGAATGTGGGCGGCTCTCCAGGCCGGAAAAAATCCCGCCAAGGCGCCTGCGAAGATCAACACGCTCACCATGGTTATCGCTAAGGTAAAATCGACGGAGGGGTTCTTTACGTAGTCAATTTCTATTTGGGGACCGAGAAACTCCAACAGGCCCATACTCAAAATAAAGCCTGTAAAACCTGAGATAGCCGTAACAAAAATGGCTTCTTGAAGAATCATGCCCACAATGCTAATGGGGCGTGCCCCCATCGCCTTTCGAATACCAATTTCTCGGGTTCGCTCTTTAACAACGATCAGCATGATATTACTGACCCCGACTACTCCAGCGATAATGGTACAGATGCCCACAAACCAGAAGAAGAGTTTGATGTTGTCCATCAGGCTGTAATAGCGGCTTGCCTGTTCAATATCGTTTCCGAAATAGATGGCCCGCTCATCGTCTGGTGAAATTTCATGTACCTGATAGAGGTAGTCCTTGAGGTTCGCAATAAATGATTTTGAAGCCGCAACGGTCTCGTCCAAATTGCCCTTGTCCGGTAACAAGAAAGTGAGGTTTCGGATGCGATCCCCTCCATTATAAGCCAATTGGGCAGTAGAAAGTGGGATGAAAATACGCTCTTCTTCGCTCTCGGAAGTACCTCGCTCTCCGTACACACCGACAACAGTGAACATAACGCCTGAAATACTGATCTGTTCCCCAATAGGAGTTTCGACCTCAGAAAAGATTTCACGCTTGATTTTATTACTGACAATGGCCACCTTGGCAAAACTATCCAGGTCCTTTTGATTCAAATAGCGCCCTTCAGACATGAACTCATTTTCGATGTCCTGAAGATCACCTGTTGTACCGATGACCTCATAGACGATAGGGTCATTCTTGTATAAAAGTTGCGTGTTTGGAGGAAAGAAGAATGTGGACGCTCTGTCGAAGTCGTCGTCTAAGTTCTCATGAACATAGTCCAGATCGGCATTTCGAAATTGGATTCTGCGGTTGGGATTGAGCCCATTGTGGGCCAGGCTTGTTCTGCCAGGCCAAACCCAAATACTGGTAGCCGCATCCCCTTTGAATTCTTCCGCAATTCCATTGCGCATACCGTTGCCAAAACCGAGAAGAATTACCAAAATAAATATCCCAGAAGAGACCGATACTCCCGTCAAAAAAGTCCGCAATCGGTTCTTGCGGATGGTATCAAATATTTCTTGCCAGCGTTCTAAGTCAAACATACGGTTAGTTGCACTACTAATGTAGTACCCCCTATAGACAACTGAAAGCCGGAAATGTTACAGTTTTGCTAAGATTTTGCGGAAGAAATATTCTTTTTGCGGAAGCGGTTAAAATAGACCGCCACGGCAATCCCAAACAGGATGTAAGGGATCGACATCAAATAGACAATGCCGTTGTTGATTCCCTCTGCCTGGCTCTGGTCATCTGCGCTTTCTAAAGCCGCTCGACACATGGCGCACTGAGCCTCTGCTGTTTCGGGCATTAGAAACAGTAGAGCAACTACCGCAAAAAGGATTCTTCTCTTAAGCATAGTAAGGCGAGATCATAAGGTAAACAACAACCCCAGTGATGGCAACGTATAACCAGACCGGGAAGGTAATCTTGGCCCACTTGCGGTGCTCCTCAAATTGCTTCAGGTAAGCCTTGGCATAGGTACGCAAAACCAAGGGTATGACGATGATCGACAGGGCGATGTGGCTAATAAGAATAAAGAAATACACATAACGCATAGTCCCTTCCCCTCCATAGGGTGTTGATTCAGAAGTCATGTGATAGGCCACATACATGACCAAAAACAAAAGAGACAACGCGATACAAGTCGTGTTGAGTCGCTCGTGCAATTTCACATTCTTGTTTTTGATCGCAATCAAGGAAGCGATCAAAAGGACCGCGGTAAGCCCGTTAATACTCGCGTAGATGGGCGGCAAAAAAGAGAGGGGCTCCACATTGGGCAACTTAACTCCAAACAAGATAGCGACCACCAGAGGCACAGCGATCGATACAATCGTAATCAAACGATTAAACTTTTTTTCCTTCAATTGAATTTCGGTGCTCATCTTCTTACTGTTTTCTTTCTTTTAGCAACTCCTTAATGTCTTCTCTGAGCAAACTGATCTGCTCCGTCTCGCCTTGGTTATTGGTTCCCTGTTCCTCGGTAATCGCTCCCCTGTAGTAGATCATAGGGTTGCCGTATTCATCCTTTCGACTGCGAATAAAACCTTCTCTATCGATCAAGGCAAAAAGACCCGAATGCTCAAAACCCCCTGCCGCTTCTTCGTCTTCCCTAGCGTACATATAAAAGCCCTGTTGGGCCAGCTCGTGAATTAGAATCGGATCTCCGGTCAAAAAGTGCCATCCCGCCTGGGCCTCATATCGAGCGGCGTACTCCCGAAGCACACTTGGCTGGTCATAGCGGGAGTTGATACTGATCGAAACAAAGTGAATCTGGTCTTTGAACTCCTTTTGTAAAGTGGCCATGTTTCGACTCATCACCGGGCAAATCGTCGGGCAAGTAGTGAAGAAAAAATCCAACACCACGATCTTGCCTTTTAAATCTTCCGATGAAAAAGCGGTACTGTCCTGATCGATCAGGTTAAAGGCAGGGATAGTTCGGCGTGAGCCGTTTTGCTCGACATAGGTTAGCCCTTGTGTCGTTTGCACAGCCATTCCAGCCAAGCGGTCCTGCTCAACCACTTCTCCATTTTGTAAACGATCTACAATCGAAGGGATGACGATAATCCCGAAAACGAAGATCACGGTAGACACCCAGATGTAGGTGTACTTCTTTTTACTGTTCGACGAGGTACTCATTGTTCTTTTTTAAAGCCAATCTGTACTCTGCGAGGATCACTTTGACATCATCCTCCATTTTGTTATTTAAGTCAGCCACAGAGCGCGTATCAAAGCCGTATTTGGTTCCTTGGTCTTCGTCA
Organism: uncultured Flavobacteriaceae bacterium; assembly: GCA_964558965.1. Classification (GTDB taxonomy): domain Bacteria; phylum Bacteroidota; class Bacteroidia; order Flavobacteriales; family Flavobacteriaceae; genus Aureicoccus. The sequence continues at coordinate 6,932 of CAZLGZ010000070.1, read as the reverse complement.
TCATTTCGACCTCGTAAGTTGAGTTTCTTATCGATGATGTAAACATAAGGGGTGCTTAGATCGTCCTCTAGCGGAAGAGGTGTTTTAAGACTGCTGTAAAACTTCTTAATCTCTTCCTTAGAAGCGAAAGCGAAATGCCAGGCCACAGGATCAGATAGCTCCCCTACTTCCTTTTTAAGGCTTTCGGCATAGGCTTCTGTTCCTTCTGGCATAACCATTAGCATCTGAAAATCTTTAAACTCATAAAAGCGCTTGTAGATCTTTTGATTTAGGTTGAACAAGTTCCCCTTCATTTTGCTTGGATCCTCGCCTAAAAAGCCAAGAATCGTGATTCTGTCGGTGAGTTGTTGTTCGCTGTCGATGGATTGGATTTCTTGCACTCCCTCGGTAAGAACAGGGAGTTTTCCAAATTGATTTACCCCGGAGGCAAAGAAGAGATAGGCCACCAGAGGAAGCACAAAAAGTGCAACTAATACAAAGCCTTTTTTCATCGGGAATTTTGACTACAAAAATAAAGAAAGGCGGCCATAAGGCCGCCTTTTCAAGTGTGTTTTATGATCTTCTTAAAAGTTCCAGGCAAGGAATCCTTCCTTGAAGACGGTGTAGATATAATCCGCTTCTACCAAAAGGATGGCTACCAAGTAAACTACCAAAAAGATAGGCGTCCAAACCACCGCTCTGCGCAGAGAGCTCTTCTCGTCTCTCATGTGCATGAAATCCCAAGTAATGTAGTACGCCTTTACCAGGGTCAGGATGATGAACACCCAGTTCAATCTTTTCATCCCCAAGAAGTACTCTTTGGCCAAGAACTCTGGCTTGGCGATACCCAACCAAACTTCCACAGCGGTTACCAGGGTTAAGAAAATCAATACTCCCCAGATTTTCTGGACATTGGACTTGAACTTTACAAGACCTCTAAAAATCTCTAATTTATGCTCGTGCGCCATCGATCAAGAATATGTTTATTATACCAAGTAGAAGAAGGTGAATACAAAGACCCATACAAGGTCAACAAAGTGCCAGTAGAGACCGACCTTTTCGACCATTTCGTAGTGTCCTCTTTTCTCATAAGTTCCCAACAGAACGTTGAAGAAGATAATGATGTTGATCATCACCCCTGAGAATACGTGGAATCCGTGGAAACCTGTAATAAAGAAGAAGAAATCAGCAAACAAGCGACTTCCGTATTCGTTGCGAATCAGGTTAGCCCCTTCGACTACGCGAACGGCTCCTTTGATTCGTTCCAATGATTCTGCGCGATTCAAGATCGTCTTCTCGCCTTCTTCGTTGATCTGCTCTGTGCGGATCAATAGGTTGGGCTGCGCTTGGAATCCAGCAACAACCTCATTTAGGCTATGAGAAGGAAGGGCTTCACCGTCGTAAAACCAAACCCCATTTTGTCTTTCGTGATTTACCCGTTCAGAGGCAATGGTGGTGGCAAACTCTCCGATCGCTACCCGTTTATTATCGGCACTGGCGTCCACAAACTGAAGGATACGACCTCCTTTGGTCTCTAATGCTCCGTAATCCCCTCGAATGAAGGTCGCCCACTCCCAGGCCTGAGAACCGACGAAGATGGCACCTCCAATAATAGTGAGGAACATATAAAGAACAACTTTGTCTTTTTTCATGCTATGTCCAGCATCCACAGCCAATACCATGGTTACAGAGGACATGATGAGGATAAAGGTCATGAAGGCCACGTAGTACATCGGGAAGTTCCCGTGAAAGAAAGGAACGTGGGTAAAAACTTCATCAGCAATCGGCCAGGTTTCAATAAACTTGAAACGCGAAAAGCCATAGGCCGCCAAAAATCCAGAAAAGGTCAAGGCATCAGATACGATGAAAAACCACATCATCATCTTTCCATAGCTCGCTCCAAGTGGCTGATTTCCACCACCCCAAACGCTACCTTCAGTGCCTGTGCTTACGGATGTATCCATAGATCTTTATCTCTTTTTAGTAAAATCTTCACAAATGTAAGGGATTGCACCAGATTCCAAAAGGAAAACTGTTCCTCCCTAACGCCCTTTTATTGGAAAAAATACATGAACAAGTACAAATACAACCAGAGCCCTCCCAAAAAGTGCCAAAATATGGCTCCCAAAGAGAATCCCAAGTGACTTTCGCTCGTGTATTTTCCTAAGTATTGATTGACCGTAACCCAACCCAAAGAAATCAATCCTGCCACCACGTGAACGATGTGCGCCACCGCAATCACATAGATAAAAGATGACTTAATATTGGCGGTATCTCCTGTCAGATAATTTCCGTCCTGAATCAGGGATTTAAAGCCTTCAAACTGAATAAAAATAAAGGCGATCCCCAGCACCAAAGTAACACCCAACAAAAGGAGGGTCTTTTGGCCGTCGTTTGATTTTAAAAAGCGACCCGCTAGAATATAGGTCACACTGCTCAGGGCAATGATGAGAAGTCCATACAAAAAGGCATCAGGCAGTTGAATGCTGCTCATCCAATCCTCCCTTTTTTGACTCACCAAGTAAGCCGAAGTCAATCCAGCAAAGCCCATAAAAAGACTAAACAGGAGCACGACCACCATCATTTTCTTGGAGCGTTCTGTCTTTTGTTTGACTGAGCCTTCAGTCAAATCCATCTGCCGTGGTTTCATATCCATTTGTCAACAACATATATCACTTGCAGAATGCTGATGTAAAACACACTCCACAACATTAATTTTCGAGCACTGGGGTTGTCTCTTTTCTCATACAGACGAAAAGCAGCAAAGAGCATGAGGCATCCCAAAACAAACACAATTACCGCCGCGGGTACCGAAAGCTGTAGGGTTCCTGTAATACCAAAAGTCGGCAAAACAGAAGTAGCCATCATCCACAGGGTATAGAAAATAATCTGAAAGGCCGTTCCGGTATCTTTTTTACCCGTAGGCAGCATCTTGAAGCCGCCTCGGCGGTAATCCTCATCCAACATCCAGCCCAATGCCCAGAAATGCGGAAACTGCCAGAAAAACTGCACCATAAACAAGGTACCTGGTTCAATTCCAAAGCTTCCCGTATAAGCGACCCAGCCCAACATAAAAGGAATGGCACCTGGAATAGCGCCGACAAATACAGCCAGAGGCGTCTTCGTCTTCAGCGGGGTGTATACACAGGTGTATAGGAATACGGAAAGTGCGCCGAAAAGCGCCGTCTTTGCATTCAATATATACAAGCATACAATGCCTGCAATGGTCAAGCCTATCGCAATGCCCAAAGCCATCCCAGAAGACATACGACCCGCAGGGAGCGGACGATTCTGGGTTCTTTTCATGAGTTTGTCCAGGTCCTTTTCGATGACCTGATTGAAGGCGTTAGAAGCACCCACTAGGGCGTAGCCTCCAAGAGTAAGAAGTAGAAGAGCGGTCCACTCCACCTGCTCGGCAGCCAAGAGGTAACCGGCCATGGACGAAAAAACCACACTCATAGCCAAACGCACCTTGGTCAGTGCCTTGAATTCAGCCACAAACTGAGCAAATGAAAATTGATTTTGGGAATACACCGCAGACCTCATGTACAGCCACTTCTGGCGTGCAAAGATACGGGCCATTGGCTTCATTTGCAACGAAGAACAAAAAAAGGGGTGCCTTCCTCACCCCTTTTCTTGCAAGTAATTCTTGAGTTCCTATTGTGGGCTTTGAAAGACTATAGGAATGCTGTAAGTCACCCGAACCGGTTTACCCCCTTTAATCGCCGGTTTCATATTCGGCAGCTTGCTGATGATACGGTAGGCTTCCTTGTCTAAAGTTTCGGTTGTACCACGACCTTGGTACTTAATTTGATCCACAACACCGTGTTCGTTGATTCTAAAATTCACGTACACTTTGCCTTCCGAACCGCGATCCAGATCGGTCTGGGGGTAGCGAAATACCCGGCGTACGTGACGATTCATCATCTTATTAAAGCAATCAAAGCGTTCGCTTTTGTCCACTTTCTCGCAACCCGGAAAGACTGGCAGTTCATCCAATACATTCTCATCAATGATAAAAGTATCCGGTTCAGCATTGGGATCCTCGTAATTTTCTATCTCAGTTAGATCTACAGGTTCATCCGCACAATCTGTGCAGATTACCTCATCTTCCGGATTATTGACAAGGGTATCATCATTGTCAACTACTTTAATCTCCGTTCCAATACGTTTGGCTTTCGGGACCACCTCTGTATAGATCACTTTCTTCTCCGGCACCCAATTTTCAGGAGGGATTTCCGTAAGATCAGCAATCGGCTCGGGTGCCTTGGTGTTGAATCCCGGCGAAAGGTATTCAAAGGAGGCTTCCAGTCCTCCGTACACCAACAACATGGCCAGAATAAGGGCCAGCTGAAACCGCAAGAACCCATTTTTTCGTACATTTCTTTTCCCTCGGTCGTTGCCGCGACCGGGGGACTTGGTCTTGATTTCTTTCATTGTTTTCAATTTTATGAGTGCGCCTCAAGGAAAGGGCAAGCGCTTGTTAGTGAATTGAAAATCACAAGAAACGTACCAAAAAAAAAGCCCGATGGAATCCATCGGGCTTTGTCTTGTATAGAAAGTGCTTTACTGCAACTTAAATGTAATTGGAATACTAAATGGAACTTTTACAGCACGTCCACGTTGCTTACCAGGTGTCATCTTCGGTAGTCTTTTGATGATACGAAGAGCTTCCGCTTCCAAGTTTTTATCTGGACCTCTCATTCGGATGTTTCCGATACTTCCGTCCTTCTGGATAACGAATACCACGTTTACACGACCTTGGATTCCCATTTCCTGAGCGATTTCAGGGTAACGGAAGTTCTTACGGATGTGCTTCATCATTTGCTCCTGGAAGCAAGCTTTTTTGTCTTTAGCCTTTTCACATCCAGGGAATACAGGTACGTCTTCAATTACAGCAAAAGGAACACTGATGTCTTCTTCAACCTCAGCTACTTCTACCTCCTCGATTTCCATAACCTCTTCTTCCTGGCTGGTCTCGGTAGACTCAATGACTGTTTCTTCAACCTCTTCCTCATCTTCTACAACCTCAATAACTTCAGGTGCAGCTGGAGGTGGTGGAGGTGGTGGGGTTTTGATTTGCTCGGTCATTGGCACCTCTTCGTCCAATTGATCCTCGATATTCATGGAGATATCATACCCCTCGTTCTTGTCGTATTTTTTCCATTCCAAGGCAGTCCATACACCTAGCATTACAACTGCAAGACCTAGTACAAAGTATAGGCCGCTGTTTCTGTTAATGTCTGCTTTGGGATTCTTCTTGAGTTCCATGTGCAATAATTTAATGTTCGCTAATTTAATATTTAATTCCAAACAGCTTTACTTTGAACGCGTTTTTAACGTCCAAATTTTATCTTTCCTCCACAAGGTGAACAAAGCACCGGCGATTGCTCCTACGCTATTTGCCAGAACATCCTCCCATTCGGCAGTTCGATCCGCCGTAAAACTGTATTGAAAAACCTCAATAACCGTACCATAAAGGCTTGCTAACAATGCCAAGAGAAGCAGGAATCTGGAACGAATGGTAAAGGGATCCTGTTTTTCTTTCCAGGCCATGGCTGCTAAAACAACCGCTACTGCATAAAACGTAAAGTGGACCAACTTATCAATAGGCAGGTCCACAAGACGGTCTGTATCGATCGAAATGCCCGAAACAAGACTTAGGAAGGTGATGACCACCATCCATCCAAGAAATAATACGGTAAAAAAGTGGGGGTTATCCGCCCACCAAAGCTTTATACTCTTCGTCACTCATTAGGCTTTCTAAGTCGGAAGCGCTGTCCACCTTTACTTTGATCATCCAGCCTTCTCCGTAGGGATCACTGTTGACCTTTTCTGGCTCGTCCTCAAGACTTTCATTGAACTCAACGATTTCGCCACTGATCGGTAAAAACAGATCAGAAACAGTTTTAACCGCTTCTACAGTACCAAAAACCGCATCCTTTTCTAGGGTTTCATCCAGGGTTTCCACTTCGACATAAACGATGTCTCCCAATTCGCTTTGAGCGAAATCAGTGATGCCAACAACGGCTAAATCCCCTTCCATACGCACCCATTCGTGGTCCTTCGTATACTTGAGTTCTGCAGGTATATTCATGTTAATAGTATTGATGCGCAAATGTAACAGATTCCGCCTAGTTGCCGAAATTATAACGCAAGGTAAAGCCAGCGTTTATGGTGGTCTGTGGGAAAGCGGTAGAGACCTTAAACTGCGAGAAGGAGTGATCGTAGAAGAATAAAGCATTGAGGCTCTGGCTAAGAGCATAATCCGCTGTAAACTTCAAAGACCAAAGCTGCTGACCCGAAGTAATCTGGTTGTTGTTGAGATCCAGGTTACGGATAATGGTGACGTTGTCGCGCAAAGACATATCGGCCTTGAGGTTCAAATCACCTTTTAGACGGGTCTTCTCTCCGGCGATATTGGTCACAAACTTGACGTCTTTGATGCGGTAACCCAAGCCGAGGGTGAATTCACGCCCATTGACTTCGGTGAGCAGGTTGTTGTCAAAGCTCAAAGAAATGGCACGATCGGTACGCACTTCCGCCAATACACTCAGGGAATTTTCCATTTCAAAATCCAGACGAATCAAGGGGTTAAATTGATCGGTCAAGACCACATTACTGATGATGTCATCTGGGCGAATATCCCCGGTTTCGGGATCGATAGGCGTATTGAGCTTTTCGAGGTTGGTTTGAAAAGAGTTGATGCTGTATGCAGAACGGTAGCCGTGGGTCAGCGAGAAACGCTTAAAGTTCTTTTTAAACCACTTGTTGTTCATCAAACCGGTGTACTTGATCGTCCAGTTCGGAATTGGGACTTCGCGGAAGGCATCCAGATTTACCGTTTCTGGAGATTCACCGGTGTAGGCTGCGATCAGCGCTGGCAGGAGTACATCCTGGTTGGATTTCCCGAAACGCTCCGGGAAGCCATCTGCATCTACATTCCCCGTATT
>CAZLGZ010000069.1:12129-12966 GCA_964558965.1 uncultured Flavobacteriaceae bacterium | reverse complement strand
AGCCAATCGCTACTAACAGAACTCGTTCTGGAAGAAAGCAAAACCGTCGAGTTGAAATCAACTTGGTAAAGTAATTCTTCTCCAATAGAATATTAAAAGCTCCGCCTAGTGCGGAGCTTTTTTTGTTATGGCCGATTCCTTTATACACCTGGTACTTGACGATCTGCACAAGCGAGAGCTCAATGCGGAAGAATGCACCTTTATCGTTCCTAGCCAACGTACGGCCATTCAACTTAAAAGAACCATTGGCCAGCAATCAAAGCGGGCCCAATTCTCTCCACCCGTCTACACCTTAACCGAGTGGGTAGCCGAATTGTGCCAAAAGCAAAGTCCTTCTCCATCCTCTCTCTTACTCGAGCTATTCGAAGCCTACAGGGCCATCCAAACCGAATCAGAATGGGTTCCTTTTCAAACCTTTATGACCTGGGCTCCGGGCTTACTGTCTGATTTTGATCAAATAGATCGATACCGCGTTCCTGCCGAAGAATTATTCGAGCAACTAACAGAACTTGAACGGATCAAACGCTGGGATCCGTCTGGGGATACAACTCCTCTTATAGAACAGCACCTGGCCTTCTGTGCCCTGCTCTTTCCTCTCTACAAACAACTCAATAAGCAGTTGGCAGACCAAGCTCTAGGGTATTCCGGAGCATTATTTAGAGAGGCCTCGGAGCTTCGTTCTACCGAGAACATTAAAGCCGACACCTCTTATGTTCTTTTGGGTTTCAACGCCTTGAGCGCTTCAGAATCCAGGCTGTTTCAATTTCTGTTGGAACAGCGCAACACCTTCCTCTATTGGGATATCGATCGGCACTTTCTAGAACAGGACTACCACGA
>CAZLGZ010000069.1:0-12119 GCA_964558965.1 uncultured Flavobacteriaceae bacterium | reverse complement strand
ATACGCGCCTATACCCAGCAGTGGCCCTACTATAAAGACCACCCTGTACTCGGACTGCACGAAAAATACCAGGAACCCAAAAAGATCCGCATATCACAGTTGCCTCACCCCACTACCCAAGCTCATTATGCTGGGGAATGGCTGGGAAGTCAGAGAGAAAACGACTCTGCTGCCCTCATTTTAGCCGATGAAGAGCTACTCCCGCCCCTATTACAATGCATTCCAGACCAAGTAGAGGACTTAAACATCACCATGGGACTGCCCTTGAAGGAACAACAGCTTTATCAAGCCCTTGACCTGATCTGGCAACTCGAAATTCACCGAACCGAAGAAGGTTGGCTCAGTTCAGATGTACGCGCCGCTACTGAGCATCCAAGACTTTCTGCCTATTTACGCTCTAAGGGCATCCCTGAGTCATCTCTCCAACGAATCGGACTCCTCAATTTGCCCGAACGTCTTTCCCCAGAGTCCCTAAGCGCTCTGCTTTCTCAATTCGTAGTACCTGAAGAAATATTTAGGCCTGAGCGCTTTGAACCCCTCTCTTTTTTACAAAATCTGCTGGATTTCTTACCGCAAGTTGATCTCAATACCGCTGGAGACAACCAATCACTCGGGCTGCTCTTGCGCTTGTTGGAAGAAACCCGATTGCATTGCGAGCAGTATCCCTTTTTGAAAGACAGCACGACTGTGTATGCTTTATTCGTTCAAAGTGTCCGCCAGGCCAGCCTCGATTTTATTGGGAATCCCTTTGAAGGTACACAGCTTATGGGGATTTTAGAAAGCAGAAATTTAGCCTTTAAAGAGGTGATGATTACCTCCTTAAACGAAGGTATCTTACCCAAAGGAGAACTCGGGCAAAGCGTCCTTCCTTATGAATTGCAAAAGCATTATGGCCTGCCCACCACCAAAGAAAAAGACGCTCTTTTTACCTACCACTTCTACCGCGTTTTGCAATGGTCTCAACAGATTGAATTGGTCTACAGTGCTCCAACCGACGCCCTGATGGGAGGAGAGCCCAGTCGCTTTATACAGCAACTGCTCGCTGAACCCATGCCGGCACATACTATTGAAAAAGAATCCCTGGCTTCCCCTGTTCAAATTCACCGCCCGGTAGCGCTGGAAATCAAAAAATCTCCAGGACTGCTGGCAAGGCTCCAACAATACGCACAAGAAGGGTTCTCACCGAGTAGTTTAAGCCTCTACCTCCGTAATCCGCTGGATTTTTATAAGCAGTATGTGCTTCGCATTCCAGAAATCGTACAAACCGAATTGGGTCTTGCTCCTCGTTTGCTTGGGAATGTCGTTCACCAATGCCTTGAATGGTTATACGAACCCGTACTCAACCAGTCTCTTGACCTGACCTTTTACGAAAAGGGGTTGGAGCGCATTCCCCAGTTGGTAAAACGCGGTCTTCTCGAAGAACTACCAGGACAGGAGACGCATCGCGGTAAATACGTACTGATTCAAAAAGTAATCGAACGCTACCTCCATCACTTTCTGGAACAGGAAAAAGCCCTTCTTGAGTCTAAAAGCATCCGAGTACTCTCCTTGGAACAACGGTATAAAACTCATTTGAACACAGAGAAAACCCGGCTGTTAAAGGGTACATTGGACCGGGTAGAAGAAGTCGATGGCCACATTCGTATTGCGGACTATAAAACAGGGAAACTAATTCTTTCAGAACTCGAGTATCAAGGGATTGGCGAGGATTTACGCGAAGAAAAATCCCAAAAGAGGTTTCAGCTGCTGTGTTACGCACTCCTCTACAAAGACACCACAGGGCAAATTCCGGACGAAGTGGGCATCTACCCTATCAAGGATAAGGGAGCCGGCTTACAGAGCCTATTTGAGCGGCAGGGACGCAACAAGACTCCTGTGCGTTTAGAGGAAAAAGAGTTAGAAGCATTCCGGGCATTTTTAAACGCCATGATTGACGAAATCATGGATCCCGAAATTCCCTTTATCGAAAACCTCGACCTCTAAGATTTCAGGTCCGGTCGGGACGGACGAATTTCCACTTTACTCGGCAAGGTTCGTGCAGGCATGCGCAAAAGATCCAAGACCAGTGTTCCCAGATCCTCCGGCTGAATTTTCCAAGCATCCTTTTCGGAGGGGGTATTCCCATTGAATTCACTCGCGACAGAACCCGGCATCAAGGTGCTCACTTTGATGTTATAGGGCCTCAAATCCAACATGGCTGCCTGAGTAAAGCCAACAACACCAAACTTTGAAGCGTTGTAGCCAGCACCTCGGGCAAAGAAGTTGGTGCCCGCCAAGCTTGCAATCGTAAAATAATAGCCTTCACTGGATTTTAGAGCTTCAACACTGGCTTTGAGGCTGTGAAAAACCCCGGTTAAGTTGGTGTCCATCATTGCCTTCCAGTCCTTTGGGTCTAATTGATCCACCGGGGCAAATACCCCCAAGCCTGCATTGGCAATGACCACATCCAATCTTCCCCATTTGTCCAAGATCTTTTGGACCGCCGCTTCTTCTTGTTGAAGATCTGCTACATCGGAACCCAGACCCAAAACCCGGTCTTCTGGCCCCAATTCCTGAGCAACTTTTTTAGCCTGATCGGAGCTGCGTCCAGAAATGGCTACGCGCATTCCGTGAATCAAGAATACCTCAGCCATGCCTCTTCCTATTCCCTTGGTTCCTCCTGTGATGTAGACGACCAACTCCTTGAGGTCTTTGCGTGATGTAAAATCCATAACTCTTGCTTACAAAAAAGCCCGTTCTTTCAAACGGGCTTCGGTTGGTGGAGAATACCGGAGTCGAACCGGTGACCTCTTGCATGCCATGCAAGCGCTCTAGCCAGCTGAGCTAATCCCCCATATTTCAATAAATCCCCTCCAAAAAAGGGATGACAAAGGAACCAAAATTTTCGGAAAGTATCAAAAAATACGCTCCCTAATGACCTACTTTTAGTACTTATTTACACGCAGAACCAATACCGGAATCGGAACAAAGAATTCCTCTTTTCCGATGGTGTTCTTTTCCCAGAGCTTTTTGAAAAAGCCTCGTTTACGTCTAAACACACAAAGCAGGTCCGGCTCATTGTCCTTGAAGTGCTCCAATACCCCTTGGTAAGTGGTCGCATTTTCACTGATCTGCAACCCTTCACTCAGGTCCAATAAACTGGTGTTTACCTGCAAGTCCTCTTCGGTATACCCCGGGGTTTTGACCAAGAGCAGGTTGACCTTCGAGCGGTGCTTATTCATGATTTCAATCAAGGGATTTAAAATACTATTGCGTTTAATAATCCCTGATTTAAAGGCTGTTAGGATAGAACTAAACGGTTTGTAAACGGTTCCGACAGGTACGATTAAAGCCGAAATATTGGTCTGCTTTATAATCTTACCGGAGGTCGTTCCCAAATACAGTTCCTCCTGAATATCATTGCTCTGGGGTCTTAGGATCACCAGATCAATTTCTAAAGTGCGATTCAGCTCGATCAAACCATCTGCCAGGTCGCCCTGATAGGTTGCCAGATTGATTTCTACCCCCTTTTGATCCACCTGGGCAATGATTTCTTTGAGCTGCTCTTTGGTGTTTTGGTTAACCGTTGCACTGACATTGCGCAGACCGGCCGATCCAGGAGCAGAAAAAACATCCATTAAAAAAACTTTGGCCCCAAAATCAGCGGCAAAATCTATGGCGTATTGCAGGGTCAAGTGAGAATCAGGGGCTGTGCCCAAGGGTACGAGTATGTTGTTCATCGCGTTGCTAGATCGTATTGAATTACATTTGCTGAATAAGCATTTGATTCAATGATTCGACGACCAAAAATAGCTGAAATAAACGAGATTATGGCCATCACCCGGGCCTGTGCAAGAGACATGTCCAGTCGCGGGATAGAGCAGTGGAATGAACACTACCCCTCCCGGACAGCCTTTGAGCACGATCTGGAAATGGAGGAGCTTTTTGTTATTGAGCAAGACCAAAAGATCATTGGATCCGTTACCCTTTCCTTTACCAAGGACGAAGAATACAAACCGATTGAGTGGTTGGGCCCAGACACCAAACACCTCTATGTGCACCGGCTCTGTGTAGATCCTGAGCAACAGGGAAAAGGCGTAGCCCGGCAATTGATGGATTTTGCGGAAAATTACGGTAAGGAACAAGGCTGTGCTTCTGTTCGTCTCGACACATTTTCTCAGAATCCCCGGAATATCCGCTTTTACAAAGCTCGTGGATACCAGCAAAGAGCTGACGTCTTTTTTCCGAAACAGAGCACACACCCCTTTCACTGTTTTGAACTCCTGCTTTAGGCGCTACCTTTGCAGTAGTGAAAAAGGAGGTCACCTTTAAGAGCATCAACCGACTGGCGATTCCTGCCACCATCTCCGGGATTGCGGAGCCTTTGCTCTCGATTACCGATACCGCTATGGTCGGGAACATCCCCCAAAACGATGTGGAGTCTTTAGCGGCTGCAGGCATTGTCGGGGCCTTTCTTTCGATGTTAATCTGGGTGCTTGGGCAAACCCGCAGTTCAATTTCGGCCATCCTTTCTCAGTACTTGGGAGCCGGAAAACTGGACGAAGTGAACCGCCTTCCTGCCCAGGCTATTTTTTTCAATATCCTGCTTTCTGTTCTTGTAATTGTTACTACTCTGCCCTTTGCACGGCCGCTATTTGCCTTGTTTGAGGCTGATGGTTTGGTCCTGGATTATTCGGTGAGCTACTATTCCATTCGGGTCTGGGGTATGCCTCTGACGCTGTTCACTTATGCCCTATTTGGGGTTTTTCGAGGATTACAGAACACCTTTTACCCCATGGTCATTGCCCTGATCGGCACCTTGGTCAATATCGGGCTCGATTATGTCTTTATCTACGGAATTGAAGGCGTCCTGCCCGCGATGTATCTGGAGGGTGCTGCCTATGCTAGCCTCATCGCTCAGGCCGTCATGGCCTTGTTGGTCTTTTTCTTTATCCGCCGCCACACGCCTATTCCACTGCGCTTGAAGTTTCCAATCCACCGTGAAATGCGAAGAATTGTGGCCATGAGTGCCAACCTTTTTGTGCGCACCATCGCCCTCAATGCCGCCTTGATGCTGGCTGTACGCGAGGCAACCGCCTTGGGCGACCGCTATATTGGCGCTCACACCATCGCCATAAACCTATGGCTGTTTGCCGCCTTTTTTATCGATGGGTACGGAGCAGCAGGGAACAGTATGGGGGGTAGATTTCTGGGTGCAAAAGACTACGCCAACCTATTGGAGCTAGCTAAGAAGATTCTACTCTATGGATTTTTGGTTAGCCTGCCCTTGGCGGGCTTGGGCTTTCTCTTTTACAACTCGATAGGCGAGCTCTTCTCCAGTAATGCGGAGGTCTTAGAAACCTTCGCCTCCATCTTCTTCCTTGTACTTGTTGGGCTGCCATTCAATACCATGGCCTTTGTGTACGACGGATTGTACAAGGGCATGGGCGAAATGAAATTTCTACGCAATGTACTGCTGGCCGCTACAGGGCTCGGATTCATTCCTTTACTCTATTTCGGTTTGGAGATGGGTTGGGGCATCTACAGTATTTGGATCGCCTTTTTAGGCTGGATGTTTATCCGGGGGAGTGCCTTGGGGATTCATTTTTGGAAGAGGTACCGCCCATTGGCTCAGCCCCATTAAAAGCGTACATTTGAGTAAGACCGCATACAATTCATGAGTACAACAGAACGCACCCAGGGTAGCTTGTATACCAAAATCGAACAGGGGGTCGCCCATTTTGAATTCGGGCACCCGGCGAGTAATTCTTTTCCGTCCGAACTCTTGGCTCGACTGGCCAAAGGCTTAGAAGAAATCGCCTTAAACCCAGAGGTAAAACTGGTCGTTTTGCGCTCCGAAGGAGATCGAGCATTTTGTGCCGGGGCCTCCTTTGACGAACTATTGGCCATTTCTACCCCTGAAGAAGGGACTGCCTTCTTTAGCGGATTTGCCCATGTGTTGCAAGCCTTGCGCAATTGCCCACAACCCGTGATTGGACGTGTACAGGGTAAAGCTGTTGGCGGTGGGGTTGGACTAATTGCTGCCTGTGATTATGTTCTCGCCACGGAAGCGGCCTCGGTACGCCTTTCGGAGGTGGCCATTGGCATTGCCCCTTTGGTCATCGCCCCAGCCGTACGCCGTAAGCTTGGTGCAGCAGGACTCGCGACCCTTTCTTTGGATCCAAAGCATTGGCAAAACGCCTACTGGGCTAAAGAGAATGGCCTCTACCAAAAGGTTTTTGAAAATATCGCTGAACTGGACCATGGGCTGGAAGACTATCTGACGCAGATGTCCCCCTATTCAGGGGAGGCCTTGCGAAAACTAAAGCAAGCCCTCTGGTCAGGAACAGAATCCTGGGACCCCCTGCTGTTTGAACGGGCGAGTCAAAGCGGTCAACTGGCCTTAGGAGATGAAGCTAAAGAAGCTTTAAAGGGCTTTAGAAAATAAGCAGAAATGAACGGATTATCCCTTCGGGTTTTTGTGCTCGCTTTTGTGGCATTAACCCTTTTCAATTGTAAACCCAAGTCCGTGGAGAAGCAGGAAGCATCCTCCCCTGAAGAAGAACAGAGCTACCGCTACACCAAAGAACCACTTCAGGTAGCCGTAATCGGTCTGGTGCATACCCATGTTCATTGGATTCTGGGAAGAGAGGACTTTGGCGATATCGAAATTATTGGGATCGTAGAACCCAATCAAGACCTCGCCCAGCAATACAGTGAGCAACACGGCTATTCCATGGATATCGTTTATCCTACAATGGAGGCGCTTTGGGCCGAAAAACAGCCCGAAGCGGTCTTTGATTTTGGTCGCATTTTTGACCACCTCGCCACCGTAGAATTTTTTGCGCCCAGGGGCGTAGACATAATGGTTGAAAAACCTTTGGCCGTCAATTGGGAGCATGCCCAAAAAATGGCAGAATTGGCCAAAACACACCAAGTAGAGCTCCTGACCAATTACGAGACCTCCTGGTACGGTTCTACCTACACAGCCAAATCCTACGTTGAAGACGAAGCCAAATTGGGTGCTGTGAATCGCCTGGTCTTCAATACCGGTCATCCTGGACCGATTGAAATTGGTTGCAATCCTGAGTTTTTGGAGTGGTTGACCGATCCCGTGCTCAATGGAGGAGGTGCATTGCCTGATTTCGGGTGCTATGGAGCGAACATCAGTACCTGGCTTTTAAACGGAGCCGAACCGGAAACGGTGAGCTGTGTCACCCGCCAACGCAAGCCTGACCTCTACCCCAAGGTAGAGGATGAGGCCAACATCTTTGTGGAGTATCCGGGCAGTAGTGTTCAAATTAATGCCTCCTGGAACTGGTCCCACAACCGAAAAGATATGGTGGTTTACGGTAAAAATGCCTACCTGAATTGCCTGAACGGCAAAGACATGGTCTACCTCCGTTCCGAAAAAGAAGGGCCTCAAACCAAAGACGCCCAACCCTTAGCAGCCGGCTTCCAGGACCCCTTCGCCTATTTTGTTCAGGTGGTCAAAGAAGGTCATGAGATCGAAGCCTACGGTTTGGCTTCTCTCGAAAACAACCTGCGGGTGGTTCAGATTCTCGAAGCAGCTAGAATTTCGGCCGAAAGCGGGAAAGCGGTTCAATTTAAGGAGCTCTTTCCTTGACCCTGCTCATGATCTTAGTAAATTAGCGGCCATGGAGACCATCCAACTGCCTGCACTTCAACCGGGGAAGAAGATTTATTTTGCCAGTGACAACCACTTGGGAGCGCCTGATTTGGCCAGTAGTCGCCCAAGAGAAAAGCAGTTCGTTAAATGGTTATCTGATATTCAAGCCGACTGCCAGGTACTCATTCTGGTCGGTGACCTTTTTGATTTTTGGTTTGAATACAAGACGGTTGTTCCCAAAGGCTTTGTGCGTGTGCTGGGGAAATTGGCCGAAATGGCCGATCAGGGAATCGACATCCACTATTTTGTCGGCAACCACGACCTTTGGATGTTCGGGTATTTTGAAGAAGAGTTGGGCATTCCGGTTTACCACGACGCCCGGCTTTTTATCTGCGGAGAAACCCGCTTCTTTGTCGCTCATGGAGACGGCTTAGGCCCCGGAGACCGCGGCTTTAAATTGATGAAAAAAGTCTTCACCAATAAGGTTTGCCAGTGGCTCTTTCGCTGGTTCCATCCCGACTTGGGAGTACGCCTTGCGCAGCACCTCTCGGTCAATAACAAAATCATTTCGGGGGAAGCGGACACCCGTTTTTTAGGTGAAGACAAGGAATGGCTCATTCTCTACGCAAAACGCAAACTGGAAGAAGCCCATTACGATTACTTCATCTTTGGTCACCGACACCTGCCTCTGCAACTCCAGCTAAAGGAAAACAGCGACTACGTAAACTTAGGGGATTGGATTGTCTACCTCACCTATGCGGTTTACGATGGCTCCTCACTGAGTTTAGAGTCCTTGCCGGAAGGGCGTAAATCCTTGATCTCTAACTGAAGGCTTGTTCTGCCTTGCCATTGATTTTCTTCAAGCGAAAAGACCACATCCACTACTTGTTGATCCGCCATATCCGACAGGCGATCCGCGAGCGAAAAACCGATTCCGCTAAAGAGGGTGCCGTTCTGATTAAACTCGGCCTTTAAATGGGTTTGGTCCTGTCCGACCTTGCGGGATCGACCGGTATCTGTCAGGCCTCGGCTGCTGAATAAAGGAGAAGGGTTTTCTGGTCCGAAGGGAGCAAATTGCTTCAATATTTGATAAAAAGAAGGGGTGAGCTCTTCCAAGAGCACCTCCTTATCGATATGCAACTCCGGCTCTTGTTTTTCAGTGCCCAGGTGCTGCTGAACCACGGCCTCGAATCGTTCGATAAAGGCGGGAAGCTTTTCTGGAAGTACCGTCAGACCTGCCGCAAAGGTGTGGCCGCCAAACTGCTCTATGTGCTCTGCACATTCCGTGAGCCCTTGATAGAGGTCAAATCCAGGAATGGAACGAGCAGAGGCCACCCATTTTCCTTGGGATTGAGTAAAGACTACCGTTGGCCTGTAGTGGTGCTCCATCAGGCGGGAAGCCACAATTCCGATTACTCCTTTGTGCCAGTTTTCCTGATAGACAACGGTGGAACATTGGTCCTGTAGGCCCTTTTCTTCAATAAAAGCCAGGGCCTCATCCGTGTTTTGCTTTTCGGTTTCTCTCCGGTCTTGGTTGAGCTGCTCTATTTCTTCCGCCAGGGATTCCACCACTTGAGGGTCCTCTGAACTGAGCAGGTCAACCGCCCTGCTCCCGTGCAACATACGACCTGCTGCATTAATCCGAGGAGCAACCGAAAAAACGAGGTCCGAAAGCTGGTACTCTTCTTTATTCCTGTTCTTAAGCAGGGCGCGGATTCCGGGCCTTCCTTCCTTATTCAACTGCAAGAGACCAAAGGTAGCCAGGATGCGGTTTTCGCCCGTAACCGGAACGATATCAGCAGCTACCGCCGTAGCCACCAGGTCCAATAAGGGGTAGGTGGTCGATGGCATTTGGCCGTAATGGGTAGTCAAGGCCTGGGCCAATTTGTAGCCCACTCCGCATCCACAGAGTTCCTTGTATGGATAAGCACAATCGCTTCGTTTGGGATTGAGAATAGCCGCCGCTTCGGGCAATTCAGGCCCGGGGCGGTGGTGATCACAGATAACAATATCGATGCCCCGTTCCTTGGCGTAGCGCACTTGTTCTATGGCCTTAATTCCACAATCCAGGGCGATGATCAATTCAAAACCATTGTCCTGTGCAAAGTCAATTCCCATTAAAGAGAGCCCATAGCCCTCTTTGTACCGATCAGGAATATAGGTAGCGATCTCTGGGCTGTGTGACCGAAGAAAGGTGTACATCAGGGCAACCGCCGTCGTCCCGTCTACATCGTAATCCCCATACACCAGGATACGCTGCCCTTTTTCAATGGCCTCCGCGACCCGTTGCACCGCCCGGTCCATATCTTTCATCAAGAAGGGATCGTGTAGTTCATCCAGGGAAGCGCGAAAGAAACCTTTAGCTTCTTCCAAGGTTCGGATGCCTCGTTGAACAAGGAGTTCCGAAACGAGGGGAGATACTTTGGGGCCTAATTCTTTTTGCAGAGCGCTTACCTCCTCGGCTTCGGGGGGCGATTTAAGAATCCAGCGCATAAGGGTTTAGTCGGCGTGAAATATCGTCTTGAGTTCCAATTCGGCAAAGCGACGGAACATCTCCATGACCCCACAATACTTTTCGATAGAAAGATCCACTGCTCTTTGCAGTTTGGCTTCGTTCAGGTTAGAACCGTAGAAGTGATACTCCACCGTGACTTTATCGTAGTACTTGGGATGTTCATCGGTGAGGTTGGCGATGGTCTCTATATGAAATCGATCCACCTCGAGTTTCATTTTTTCGATCAGGGAGGCCACGTCCAGACCACTGCATCCGGCCAAGGACGAAAGCATCAAGGCCTTGGGTCTCAGGCCGTCATCCGAACCGCCATTTTCTTCACCGGCATCAATCCGGATTGTCAAACCAGAGGGGTTGTTACTTTCAAAAGCCATCCCGCCTTTCCATTCGGTCGATACATGATTCGTCATCCGCTTATTTTTTGTTTCTTGTTCTTCGATTAAACCCTAAAACTACGAAAATGCCCTTAGTAACCCCTCTTTCTCCTGACCACGATCCGGAAACAAGAGAACTCGCCGAATTCTTTAACGAGACCCTCGGATTTTGCCCGAATTCTGTTTTGACCATGCAGCGAAGACCTGCCATTTCGAAAGCCTTTATCAACCTCAACAAGGCGGTGATGGCCAACGAAGGACGTGTTACTTCAGCCCTTAAAAGAATGATCGCCTGGGTCAGTAGCAATTCCACTGGATGTCGTTATTGTCAGGCCCACGCCATTCGCGCGGCAGAGCGTTACGGAGCGGAACAAGAACAACTCGATAATATCTGGGAATACCGCACGCATCCGGCTTTTTCAGAAGCCGAAAGAGCGGCTCTTGACTTCTCTTTGGTCGCCTCACAGGTCCCGAATGCGGTGGATCAAGAGATCAAAGACCGTTTGTACGAACACTGGGATGAAGGAGAAATTGTCGAAATGCTGGGAGTTATCTCTTTATTCGGCTACTTGAATCGTTGGAATGACTCTATGGGTACATCCATCGAAGAGGGGGCTGTAGAGAGCGGTATGCAGTACTTGGGCAAGCACGGCTGGGAAAAAGGGAAGCACGTCTAGGCCTTCCCTTTTCCTTCTATCACCAATACGAATTCTCCTCGTGGGGCGTGTGACCCGAAGTGCTCTTGCACTTCCTTCAGACTCCCGCGGATGGTTTCTTCATGCAGTTTAGTGAGCTCGCGGCTCACTGAGATTTGACGTTCCTCCCCGAGGAACTCGATCAGGTGCCCTAGGGTTTTAAGCAGTTTGTGAGGAGATTCATAAAGTACCAGGGTGCGGCTTTCGGCGGCAATGGCTTCCAACCGCGTTTTACGTCCTTTTTTGGGGGGCAAAAAACCTTCAAAAACGAAGCGGTCGCAGGGCAGGCCGCTTTGCACCAAGGCCGGCACAAAAGCAGTTGCTCCGGGCAATGCCTCCACTTCAATCCCCTCTTCAATACAGGCGCGGGTGAGTAAAAATCCGGGGTCGGAGATTCCAGGACTACCCGCATCACTGACCATGGCCAGAGTGGCCCCTTGCTTCATCTTTTGAATCAATTTGGGCAACTGACTGTGCTCGTTATTTTGATGATGGGCTAGTAGAGAAGTGTCTATCGCGAAGTGCTTCAGCAGTTTTCCGCTGACACGGGTATCCTCCGCCAGGATCAAATCGGCTTCTTTCAGGCATTCGACTGCCCGAAAAGTGATGTCCCCCAGGTTCCCGATCGGGGTAGGGACGAGGATCAATTTTCCCATGATTACATTTGGAAAGCCCGGCTCACTTCCGCCTTAAAGCGCTCTTCCCAGTCCGGTTTACCTTCCCAGTTGAATTCTGTTTTGACTTTGTGCTCAATATACTCCAGGGCTTCGGCCTCTGAGCCTAATCCTGAAATGTTTTGAATCACTTTCTGGAAGTCTTCTTCGCTTTCGTCAAAGAGGTTGTTGACAAAGGCGACCTTATCGTTTAGCCCGATGGCAAACTTGCGGGTTTGCTTTTGCAATACAGAAGCAGCGAGCCCACCTTCATTG
>CAZLGZ010000068.1:0-12967 GCA_964558965.1 uncultured Flavobacteriaceae bacterium | reverse complement strand
ATTAAGCCAATTTTGACTTGTTCTTTTTCGTCTTGAAAGACAAAGCTTTCTTGATGCGAGAGTTTTTGAATTTGTACAAGCGAGCTACTTCTTTCTTGTCAGCGCTTTCAACTGTCTTTACTTCCTTTACTTCTTCAGTAGAAACCTCAACAGTGATTTCAATCGCAGGCAATACTTCAGGAGCTTGAACTGCAGTAGAAGCAGTAGCGAAAGTGGTAGCGAAAAGAAGAGCGATAAGAGTTAAGTAGCTTTCATGACTTGGGTTTTGATTCGTGACTAAAGTAGACCCAGGTCCCTCGAAGCCCTTTAATACTCGCTTATCGACAAGATTTACTCGATTTAAAACACCAAATCGGTTGAAGTGTAAAAAAGCATCGATAACGGTATTCAGGTCGAAATACCGCTTACCGATGAGAGTGTCCGTTTACCGACCAATTAGCTCCACTTTTTTGGAGTTGCCCCCCTAATTTTGAAGCGTAATTCGGACTTGATACGTGAATTTTTGAGTAAAAGGAGGCTGTGTGAAGGCGATTTACTTTCCTTCAGCACATCTGTGGGCACAGATCTGTGCTCTGCTCGGATAGCCGTGCTTTGCTGTCCTAGAAGAAAGAGCAGGCCGATGAGCCCTATAATACATGTAGTTTTCCCGAACACTTAACCGTATTTGCAGGGCAAGTACCTGCAAGTCGTTCGAATGTGCTTAAAAGCTCGCCAAGTGGAATTCTTTTTCGACGAACGTCTTCAAATGAGAAGAACAAGCTGCTTGGGTGTGGAATGAGCCTTCCGATTAAAGAGCAGAAAGTCCGAGAAATGGTAAGGGGTCAGGACAATTAGCCGCGAATCTCCTCTGATCAGAGGGAGCACAGACTCCGGGATAGTCGCCCTTTTTATCCTGCATCTCAAAGATTAGTTGAAAGTGCAAGTGGGGTGCATAACCGCCATTTTCATGGGCCTCCCCCAGCTTAGCGATGACTTCTCCAGCGTTTACTTCTTGGCCTACAACCCAATTGGCAAGGGACTCTTCTGCCAGATGGCCGTAAAGACTAAAACCTTCAAAAGGGGTTTCTGACCATTCTGTTCTGTGCTCAAGAATTAAGGTTGGGCCATAATCCCCCGGGGCAGTGTTGTTAGCAAAACTGTGAATTCGTCCAGAGAATGGCGCCAGAATATGGTTATCGGCCGCACACCAAAAATCGAGTCCCAAATGAAGGCTCCGAGCCTCGCCTTCCTGAAAAAGACCATTTTGCGAATAGAGATCCCTGTTCTCCATATAGCCTCCATAGGCCACAAGAGCAGCACGCTTCTCGCAATACTCCTCCAAAAAGGTCTCGCAACGCTGCGGATCTTGCACCAATTCAGCGGAAATGTCGGGGTTCGATTTTGAAAGGTCGACCGGGACGTAGTTATGCCGGGAGGATACCCCATCAATGAGAGGTCTAAAAACAGCTTGCTGTACCATGTAAAAATCCTAAAGAATGATAAAAAATGGAGATTTTGTAAGGTTCGACCTAAATTTACTAACCATTAAAGAAAAGAGACATGATGAAAACGAAAATGAGCTTCCTTATCGCCTTTTTTGGCAGTGTAGTACTGGTATTTAGTTCTTGCAACTCTACAGGCAAGAAAACACAAGAAAACGAGCCCCTTATTGCTGAGCAGCAGGAAACCGAAAAAGACGATGTCAATCTTCAGGAATACGCCGTAGCCTATTTCGCTTCCGGTTGTTTTTGGTGTGTGGAAGCGATTTATGAAAGTGTTGAAGGGGTGGTAGAAGCGGAGTCTGGATATGCGGGAGGTACGGAGATCAATCCCAACTACAATGATGTCTCTTATGGGAGAACAGGACATGCGGAAACCGTAAAGGTGTACTACGACCCCTCAAAAGTGAGCTTCTTTCAATTGGTGCAGGTCTTCTTTGGCTCACACGATCCAACGACCCTTAATCGTCAAGGCCCGGACAAGGGTCCTCAATACCGATCCATTGCCTTTTACCAGAATGAGGAAGAACAAAAAGTGATTTTAGAGTACCTCGATTTATTGAGAGAAAAAAAGGTCTATGATCGACCGATTGTAACCGAGGTGAGTCCTTTTACCAAGTTTTATATAGCGGAAGAGTACCATCAGGACTTTGAGAAAAGAAACCCGAACCAACGATATGTTCAGGCTGTGAGTATTCCCCGCTTGAATCGTTTTAAGGCCAACTTCCCTCACTTATTGAAAAAAGAAGCCCAAACGCATTAAGCTTACTGCTGCGCGAGTACCACAGAACTGTACTGGGATTGAATACTGAGGTTGTTTTTGGCTTTACCCTTTCCCAAGACCCCGCGGTAGATCTTTTTGTTTCGGCTGGCATTCAAATCCAAACCACTACTCGGTAATTGGCATTCTGATGCATTGGCAAACAGATAGAGCTCCATCGGAAAGTTGGGCAATTGTATGACCACTTCTCCGTGCTCGGTCGTAATGTCCAGGTTGGTGCAGTTTTCACTAATGGTTTTTATTTCAAGAGCACCCAATTGCTGAGAGAGTAAACTACTGCTCTCTAGGCGCTCGATAAATACATTCGAACTAACCGCATCCATATTCAGCTGTCCTACGCGGAGCAGGTCAACCCGCTCCGCATAGTTCGCCTTGAGTTGGCCAGCATTCCAATCCTCCACCCGGATTGGGCTGTAAGCCGCCTCAATTTGTGTGTTCTTCCCATCCACCCGAGTTGCCAGTAGGCGAGCATAACTCAGGTTAGCTTTCATGTCTTCAGCACTTGCCAAAGTAACTTCTCCATGCTTGACGTCTAGTTGTAACTTGACCGACTTGGGCATTTTGATTTTGATTTGGGTCTTGACCTTGAACTTCCGGGTATCTCCGTTGGTGCGAAAGAAGAAGCGATTAGAAGAAGGTGCTTCGGAGAAAAAGGCATTCCCACGCACTTCGTAAAGGCGCTTGACCTTCTCTTCTGCCCGCTTTTCTATTTCGGCAGCGCGTTTCTCCATTTCGGCTGCTTTCTCTTCAATTCGAGCAGCGCGTTCTTCCATAAGCGCTGCGCGCTCTTCCATTTTCTCGGCACGGATCTCCGCCTTCTTGGCCTGCTTTTCAAACTTCTTGGCCCAAGCTTCCATCTTTTTCTGGTAGTCCTCGTCCAAAGACTCTTCAAATTCACTTTGCCATTTGCGCAGGTACTCCTTGCCTTCTTTCTTGTACTTGTCGTAGTCGAAAGTTTTCATTTTTAAAGGAGGCATCGGAGGCATCTCCGGAATAGCGACCATGATCGAATCTACCAATTCAGGAATAGCCAATTGTTCAAAAATGGGCGCTAGTTCGCTAAAATTGAAATCCAATTCCAGATTCGGAAAAGAAGTAGCCTCGGCAGTCCAAACATTAGGTCCTCCAAAAAAGAAACGGTTTCCGGAGTTGATTTCGACCTTGTTGCTGTTTCCCTGAATCTTCAAGCCATTTTCTTTGAAGTATTCCAAGGCTTCTTCTTCCGTCGCCCCTTCCAAAACAATTTCGGCACTGATTTCGATCTGGTTCTTGTTCCAGGAATCCAAGACGATATCGGCATGGGCGGTGTTGATGTCGAGGACCGCACCCGGTTCGACTTTGTAGACCTCTTTGTAGGTCTTCTTTTGCTTTTGGGCCAGGGTCGTCCCGCCCAAGAGACAAGCACTAAATAATAACAGTAGAGACTTGTTCATTTTCTGATGATTTTAATTGATTTAATTTACTCTGCAACTTCCCAATCAACTTGAGACGCAATTGCAAATTCTGTATAAGAGCCGCGATCAATTGATCATTAGGCCCTTGCTGGTATAGCTCCTGATTAAGGGCTTTGTAATCCGCATCGAGCTCGGCCAGACGTTCGAGGTATTGATCCACTACTTCCCCCTGGTCCTGATGCAAAGGCAATTGAGAAAGCTGGTAATTGATCTGACTGACGTAAAACTGTTCTACTTTTTGGAGGTCTGGAGAAACATCGCCCAAACTGTAATTGACCAAGGGGTCTTCTGTTTGGTGCTCCTGATTCACGATTTCCTGATCGGGAACAAGGCTGTCTTTTACCGGACCCCGTTGGCTCTGTTGCCAACCAAATAGCAAGCCCGCTATAATCACGGCGGCTGCAGCAATTTTCCACCAAAGGGGTTTGATGGTATCGGTTTCTTTGGATTGTGTATTGCGCTGCAAACGCTCGGCAAACCGCTCCTCATGACCTCTCGGCATGGACTGCCCTTCGGACGCCCTTCTCTTTTCTTCAAATAAGTCTCTAAGATCCTGTCCCATAATGACTCTTTTCTAGCATCTTTTTTAATTTCTGTCTTCCGCGGGCCAATCGGGCTCGGGAATTTGAGGGTGAAATCTTAATGATCTCACTGATTTCTTCGTGGTCATACCCTTCAACCAAATACAGCAGCACTACCTCTCTGTATTTTTCGGGGAGTCGCTTTATCGCTTCTTCTACCCGTTCCAGACTCACGGTGGAATCTACTTCCCAATCGTTGGTCTGGTCCAGATCAACCACTTCATTTTCTTCCCACTCATTGACTACCTCTCTTCTGGATCGAATCCAGTCCAGGCTCCGGTTTACCACAATGCGCTTTAACCAGGCACCAAAACTGACCTGCCCTTCAAACTGATGCAAGCGGTCGAATGCCTTGATAAAGGATTCCTGAACAATATCCTCCGCATCCGCCGGCCGGTCCACATAGCGAATCGCTACATGAAACATGCCCTCGGCATATTGCCGATACAGCTGCATCTGTGCTTTGGGATTGTGTTCCCTGCACTGCTGTAATAAAAGGGATTGGTCTGGCGCCAAAATGTCTTTTTTCAGGTGGTTTGGTCTAAAGACGCAAGCGAATTACGCCTGTGACAAAAAAATTAATCTTCCTCTAGGAGATTCAGGTGAACGGTTACATTTTCGTATACCGCTTGGCAGTAGGGGCAGTAGTCGTAGGCCTCTTGCATCAACGCGCTCCCCTCCTCTGTTGAGCAACCTGGAATCAGGGCCTCCAAGACGATTTCAAGAATCTCCTCCCCTTCTTCCTCCATAAGGGCTACGGCAGCGGTCACCCGAATTTCTGAGGAAATAACCGTACTGTTTTCTGTCGCTGAATCCATCAGCACCTGGGCATAGCTGCTGGCGATCGCAGCGGCCAGCAATTGTTCTGGACTACTTCGCTGTGGTAAACCCTCCTCTTTACTGGCAGTAGGGCTTAACGCCAAGGCTAATTCTCCATCGGCAGAAACCACAAAACCCGACCGCCCACCGGTATTGGTCATGTGGTCATTTGAATTACTTAACATAGTATGCTGTTTGGCTTAGAAATTAAGGAATCGCTTTTAGCTAGCAGTGGGCTACCTTCTTAAATTTTGGCCAAAGTACAGGGTCATTTCGTACCTTCGAAACATGAGTAATTCCCCGCAAATACCCGAGTTGATACAGGATTTCCTTCAGGGGAATCGCGCAGCCTTGGGCCGGGCAATCACCCTTGTCGAAAGCAACCATCCCAAACATCAAATGGCCGCCGAAGCGATCTTATCGGCCGCTATGAGCGCAAAAAAGAACTCTATACGCATCGGTATTACGGGGGTGCCGGGTGTTGGAAAAAGTACCTTTATCGAAGCCCTCGGAAAACTATTGATCTCCCAAGGACATCGCGTTGCTGTGCTAGCGGTAGACCCCTCCAGCCAGCGGAGTCAGGGATCCATTTTGGGTGACAAAACCCGGATGCAAGAACTCTCTCGGGATGAGGATGCCTTTATTCGCCCTTCTCCATCTGGCGAAACGCTCGGTGGCGTCGCTCGAAAGACCAGAGAATCCATGATCCTCTGTGAAGCAGCAGGTTACGATGTAATCTTGGTTGAAACCATGGGGGTTGGCCAAAGCGAAATCCTCGTGCACAGCATGGTGGATTTTTTCCTCCTCCTAAAATTGGCCGGTGCCGGAGATGAGCTACAAGGCATCAAACGGGGCATTATGGAGATGGCTGATAGCATTGTCATCAATAAAGCCGATGGCGAAAACAAGCAGCCCGCCGAAAGAGCCCAAAAGGAATTCCAAGGAGCTCTGCACTATTTGCAGCAGCGGAGTGATGGCTGGAGTCCGCAAGTGTTGTTGAGTTCAGGTCTCCACAAGGAGGGTATCGAGGAAGTTTGGTCTCTTATCGAAGGCTATATCAAAGAAAGTAAAGGCAGTGGAAAATTTGATCAACAGCGATCGGAGCAAGAGGCCGAATGGTTTTATCAATCCTTGAAAGAGCAGTTGCAGCAGGCCTTCCAAGATTCTCCTAAAATGAAGGCTGCCCTCTCCGAAAAGCTGGAAGCCATTCAGAAAAGACAGGCAACTCCTTACCGAGCAGCCCTGGGCCTTGTCGAGGACTTTTTAAAAGAAGGTCAGTCGTAGAAAAAAACTAAATTTGCGCTCATTTAGACGCCGATGAGTATTGTAACCCAAGAATTGCTTTCTATTGTTGTTCCCTTGTACAACGAACAAGACAACGTTGTTCTTCTCACCGAAAAGATCCATGAAAGCCTGGAGGGCTATACCTACCAAATCATTTATGTAGACGATTTTTCTACCGATGCAACCCGCAAGGTGGTCAAAGAGATGCAAGACGATAAGGTGCACCTCATTGAGCTTAAAAAGAATTACGGCCAAAGCTTGGCACTTGCGGCTGGTATAGATTACGCGGAAGGAGAATTCATTATTACTATGGACGGGGATTTACAAAATGACCCATCCGATATCCCTCAAATGCTGGAGTATGCCATTGATGAGGACTACGATCTAATCACGGGGATACGCCAGAAAAGAAAAGATTCTCTGGTTAAAAAAATCCCGTCCAAGATCGCCAACTTCCTGGTCCGAAAAGTCACCAAACTCGACATCAAAGACAACGGTTGTGCCTTGAAGGTATTTAGCAAAGACATTGCGAAAGGTCTTAACCTCTATGGCGAAATGCACCGTTTTATTACTCTTTTGGCGCATTTGGAAGGAGCCCAGATCAAGCAGGTACCCGTGAAGCACCACGCCAGGCACTCTGGAGTATCCAAGTACGGACTGGAACGTGTTTTTAAGGTGGTAGCCGATATGATGCTCCTGCTCTTTATTCGCAAGTACTTTCAACGCCCAATTCACCTCTTTGGGATTTTCGGGGTATTGCTCGTCATCCTTGGGGTAGGTATCAATATTTTCTTGCTCATCGTTAAGTTCGGATTGGGGCAGGATATTGGAACTCGTCCTCTGTTGATTTTCGGGATGCTCTTCATTTTGGGAGGGATTCAACTCTTTACCATCGGTATCGTCATGGAGTTACTCATTCGTACCTATTACGAATCCCAGCAGAAACGACCTTACCGAATTAAAAAAGTGAGCATTGGCGATCGGGAAAAAGCAGCGTAAACTTCTCTTTACAGCACTCAAGCTAGTTATTGGGTTTGTCCTGATTTACTTTGTCTTTACTAAAATTAATCCCCAGGATGTCGCCGATATTCTGGCCAAAGCCCATTGGGGACTTCTCTTTTTGGCTGTCTTGCTCGTCGGGGCATCCAAAGCCTTAGCTGCTCTTCGACTTGAGGGATACCTACACCAAATAGGCGCTCCAATTTCACGGCTCGAAAACCTCAAGCTCTATTTGCTCGGCATGTTCTACAACCTCTTCATTCCTGGTGGAATCGGAGGAGACGCCTACAAAGGCTATGTCATACAAAAAACCTACCCTGTCAAAACCAAGCAGGTCGTCAGTGCCTTACTCCTGGACCGATTGAGTGGAATGCTCCTGCTCTTTCTATACGGCTGTATTATTGCCCTTATTTTGCCTGCCGATATCTGGCAGGGGTGGTCTTGGCTATTCTGGTTGGGAATGCCCTCCTCAGTGGTTGTTTTTTGGTACCTCAACAAACGATTTTTTGCCTTTGTATTACCCTTTTTCTGGCAATCAGCCCTCTATTCTGCCGGGGTGCAAGGACTTCAACTGCTCGCCGTCGAATGCATTTTGTACGCCTTTGGTATAGAGACCCAACACCTCTCTTATTTGCTGGTCTTTCTGGCCTCCTCTATCGCATCTGCCCTCCCCATTTCACCTCCTGGGGGTCTGGGTTTCCGGGAAGCGACCTTTTATTATGGGCATCTTTGGCTGGCACTCAGCAAAGAGCAAGCGGTCAGTATCAGTTTGACTTTTTTCTTGAGTCAGGCCCTGGTTTCCCTATTCGGGATGTATTATCACTTCAAGAAGCCCATGCCTATTCCTCCTGATGAGGAGCTTCCGTCAACTTGAGTAAATACCGCTTTCTGAGGACTTCCTTGCGACTGTGGGGGTTTAAAAAACGAGCTTGCAGGCGGGTAATACGGAACTGATCCACCTCCAATTCTTCCGACCACTCCCAACCTTGGTTGAAAAGGTCTACTTTCTGTTTTTCATTGGTATAGAGCCAAATTTCCTGCCCTTCTTCAAAATCGGCCTGAGGGTCAAAAACGGGTACTGGACGGCGGGTGTAAAAATCCAAGGCCCAAGTGTGGTTATCGGACCATTTGTAAATCCCTTGGGGGTCAATTTGCTTCTCTTTGACCAGTTTGGCCATTTCGGACCCTCCCTGGTAATTGAGTAGGCGTGGATAAAAGTGCAAGTTCAGGACCGCATTGATCAATAATGAAGTGGATACAATCAAGGTAATCAGACGCGGAAATGGCGGGTCAATCTTAAGTATATACAGAACTAAGCAGATCAATCCCATAAAGAACAGGAAGTACGCAAATGCCGAGTCCAGAGGAAAGACGAAGAAGACCAAAAGACAAATGGCGACAAAGCACAACGATAAAATGGTGTAGTGAATAGGCAACAGAATTTTCATCAAGCGCCCGCTTTGGCGACGGTCAAGGGTATCTAAATAGCCCGCAGTCAGAACGGCGTACAAAGGCATCAAAACGTTGAGGTAATGCGGGAGTTTAAATTGGGCAAAACTGATCAGCGGAAAAATAACAAACAAGGCGCCGAGGGTGGCAAACTCGAGGCCACGCACCTTTCTGAGTCTTAGTTTGATCGCCTGAGAAGTCCGTACCCAGAGGGCCAGTAAACTCAATACTGTCCAGGGCAAAATCACCCATAAAAAGCTGTGGAAGAAAAAGAAATAATCGGAGCTGTTTTTGCCCATTCCTTCCCCACTCATGCGTTCAAAACTCTGCTCCCAGAAAATAAAATAGATCCCACTTCGCTCCCCTCGCCCACGAATGATTTTTTCGGGATGTAAATCAAACTGTTGATAGTAGGCGTAAAGCATGGGGCTTATGGTCAAAGCAAATACTCCAAGTGCCAGTAATAGTCTGGCATCCAAGAGTCTTTTCCACTGCCTCGTATAGGCCAAATGACAGAGCACAGTCATTCCGATGACCACCAAGGCGATCTGTCCTTTGGTGGAAAATGCGAGCCCAGCGCCTATCGCCCCCCACAAAAGAGCGTTGGTCTTTCGGGTTTCTATAAAGGCGATTAATTTCCAAATAGCAAAGATGCTGAAGCCGGTTAAAACGGCGTCTGTTCGAACGTCAATAGCAGACAATACAATGGTCTGTGAGCTCAAAAAAATCAAAGAAGCCAACTTCCCGGCAGAACGACGGTACAGTAAGCTGGCCAATCCATAGCAACTGTATGCCCCCAAGAGGAGCACCAACAAAGCGGGTAAACGGTAGGCGAATTCCGAAATGCCGAATAACGAAAAACTTCCAGCCGCCAACCAATAGTGTAAATGCGGCTTATCGAGATACTCTTCCGTCCCTTTGAAGAGTTGAAGGAAATCGTTCTCCTGCACCATACGCAGGGCCATTACGGCAAATTGATTGGAATCGTTTTCGAAAAGGGTCACCGGAAGGCCCATGACCATTACCCAGATCAAGAGACCCAACAGCAGATAGTACCGACGATCCGAAATCATTGACCTGGCATTAACGTATCCGGGAGATACCGTTCAACTGCTTTTTTGAAAAGAAAGGAAAATAAGATCCCCAATCCGCTGCCAATAGCGATGCCCGTAACCACATCCAAAGGAAAGTGAACTCCGATATAAATCCGGCTGTAGGCCACGAGTAGCGCCCAAAACAAAAGAGCCAGCATTCTCTTTCCCCATTTAAAAGAGAGTAAGCGGAAAAAGAAAACGGCCATGGCAAAGGAATTGGACGCATGGGCAGAGAAGTAGCCAAACTTACCGCCGCATCTCGGTTTCACCAGCCGAATACGCTCAAAGAGATCCGGGTCGTGACAAGGACGAAGTCGTTCAAAACCGTATTTAAATGCATTGGCCAACTGGTCAGTTGCCGTAATTAATAATCCGACAAACAACAAACTGACAAGCGTTTGCTTCCAACCCAGGGTGCGATAAGTCAAAAAGAGTAAAAAAGCGTAAAGGGGTATGGCATTCCACTTCCCGGTAATGAACATCCAAAACCCATCAAAGGTTGGGGAACCCAGATTATTCAGAAATACAAAGAGTTCTTTGTCCAGTTCGAGGAGTCCTTCCAAAACAGGGGCAATTTAAAAGTGACTAATCGGCGTAGCGGTGAACCTCTCGATCGTAAAAAGCCGTAGCGGCATCGATCAGGTTCTCGGCTTCGAGTTCCAATTCAGAACGATCTTCCTGGCTAAATTCTTCCAGCCATTCGACCTCATCGTTTTCGAGGTTGATAATGAAACGTGGATACTCGGTATGCACAATGAAGATGCCATTGGGATAATCCGTATTATCAGCCAACAAAAACTTGGGTACGTCCATAAAGCATTCAGGGGAGCCTCAACGAGAAGGCAAAGGCTCCAACAGGAGTTTGTTTGTTAAATATCGAAACCGAAGATACAACATTAGGGCGGAAGCCGTGAGACCGGCTAAAAGCCCGATCCAAATACCCCTTCCTTCCAGGCCACCCTGTATACCGAGGTAATAAGAAATAGGGAATCCAATACACCAATAGGCGATGAAGGTGATCAAGGTTGGAATGCGTACATCCTGAAGTCCCCTTAAGGCACCAAGGACGACCACCTGCAACCCATCGGAAATTTGGAAGATGGCAGCGAGCACAAGCAATCGGGAAGCCCGCAGTATGACTTCGGTGTTTTCTGCTTGCAAGGCGAGGTTGTTTTCGTCCAGATAAATCGTCGGCAAATAATCAGCCCCTAACCAAAATCCCAAGGCAAAAATCACCTCGATTAAAAAAGTCAAAAAGAAGAGCGAGTGGGCCAGGCGTTTGAGCTCAGACCAGTTCCCCAGTCCTTTTTGATTCCCGACACGAATCATAGCCGCAGCGCTCAGTCCCATACCCACCATGAAGGTCATACTACTCAAATTCAGCGCGATCTGATTGGCCGCTTGGGCATTCTTTCCAAGAACCCCACTCAACCAGATGGCTGCCGTAAAAATGGCCACCTCGAAAAACATCTGTAAGGCGGTCGGAAATCCGAGAGACAAGATCTTCTTGATATAGACCTTCCTCGTCCTATTGAATGCAAACCCACTGACAAAAGGTTTTAGACGACGATCCCAATACAAAACACCCCAGAGAAAGAATAACATCAGAACCCGTGAGACCAAGGTTCCGATGGCCGCGCCTACCACACCCATTTCTGGCGCTCCCCATTTTCCGAAAATGAGGATATAATTCAACAGGATATTCACCACATTGGCCAATAAAGTAGCGTACATCGGAAATTTGGTCTGAGACATTCCTTCCGAAAACTGCTTAAAGGCCTGAAAGATGACCAAAGGAATCAAGCTAATCGCAACCAGATCCAAATAGGGCTTGGCCAACTCGACCACCTCATCGGGCTGATCCATATGGGCCAATAAGGGTTTTGAAAACCAAATCATGGCAAATAGTAAGAGCCCCAGAGTGGTGCACAAAAGCAGCCCGTGCTTCAGTGCATTCTTGGCTTTGGAGTTATCTCCTTCCCCATCGGCTTCTGCCACCAGAGGGGTAATCGCTACAGAAAACCCAATACCCAAGGACATCCCTATAAAGACAAAACTGTTTCCTAAGGAGACCGCCGCGAGCTCCGCCGGTCCCAATTGCCCGACCATCACATTGTCAGCAAAGGCCACAAAGGTATGGCCCAGCATACCTAAGATCACCGGATAAGCCAGGCGCAAATGCGCTCCAAAATCACGTGTGTAGGATTGCAGTGTACTAATCATGTTGTTTGGCTTCTTCCCAATAGTGATCCATTTCTTCCAGACTCATCTCTTGCAGGTTTTGACCAGCTGCTTTGGCCTTTTCTTCCAGATACTGAAAGCGTCGTGTGAACTTCTTGTTGGTTCTCTCTAAGGCATTTTCAGGATTAATCCCTAAAAAGCGTGCATAGTTAACCATAGAGAAGAAGACGTCTCCGAATTCTGATTCGATTTTGTTCAGGTCTCCGCGCTGGACTTCGGCCTGCAACTCCCCCATTTCTTCTTCGAGCTTTTGGTAAACCTGTTCGGGTTTTTCCCAATCAAATCCGGCACCCGCCACTTTTTCTTGAATGCGCCCGGCTTTGACAAGGGCTGGTAAGCTTCTGGGCACTCCTTCCAACACACTCTTCTTGCCCTCCTTGAGTTTTATCGCTTCCCAATTGGCTTTGACATCCTCTTCGTTCTCGACTTCTACGTCGCCATAGATATGGGGGTGGCGGTGAATCAGTTTATCGCAGATCCCGTTGGCCACATCGGCAATATCAAAGGCCTGCTTTTCTCTACCGATACGTGCATAAAAGACGATATGCAGAAGCAGGTCGCCCAGCTCTTTACGGATTTCTGGCAAATCGTTGTCTAAAATGGCGTCCCCGAGCTCATAAGTCTCTTCTATCGTCAGGTGACGCAAAGACTCCAGGGTTTGTTTTTTATCCCACGGGCATTGCTCGCGTAATTCGTCCATAATGGTCAATAAGCGATCGAAGGCGGCGAGTTGTTCTTGGCGAGAATTCATGGGCAAAAGGACTTAATGCAAGATTTATGAACTACG
>CAZLGZ010000067.1:0-13034 GCA_964558965.1 uncultured Flavobacteriaceae bacterium | reverse complement strand
TTAGTATGGAGTTAAAGCTCACGCGTCCCATCTGTTTTTTTGACCTGGAAACTACCGGAACCCAGGTCGCCAAGGACCGCATTGTTGAAATTGCGATCCTCAAGATTTATCCAAACGGAAATCAGGAAAGTCGTCGCTGGCTCGTCAATCCGGAGCAAGAAATTCCCGCTGAGGTTATTGCTGTTCATGGAATTACCAATGAACAAGTGGCGAATGAACCGACTTTTAAGGAATTAGCTCCCCATGTTCAGCAAATGCTGAAAGGCTCTGATTTGGGAGGTTACAATTCCAACCGATTTGATATTCCTCTCTTGGCAGAAGAAATGCTCAGAGCGGGATATGATTTCGAAATGAAGAATACGGTCTCTGTGGATGTACAGGCCATCTTTCACAAGATGGAAAAGAGAACCCTCGGGGCGGCCTACCAGTTTTACTGCAACAAAAACCTAGAGGATGCTCACAGCGCAGAAGCAGATACCATGGCCACTTATGAGGTGTTGAAGGCTCAACTCGATCGCTACCCGGAGCTCGAAAATGATATGAAGAAGTTGGCTGAGTTCAGTACCCAACGCAAGTCCATCGATTTTGCTGGTTTTATTTTGGAGAACGAAGAAGGCAAACCCATCTTTTCTTTCGGCAAATACAAGGGCGTCGAAGTAAGCCAGGTTTTAGAAAAAGAACCCGGTTATTTTGGTTGGATGCTTAATGCTGATTTTCCTCTTTACACCAAAAAAGTACTGACCCAGATCAAATTGCAAAACTTTAATGCCTGATTTATGAAGCTTGTTTGTATTGGCCGGAATTATGCTGCGCATATCGAAGAATTGAACAACGCCAGACCCACAGAACCTGTCGTTTTTATCAAGCCTGATTCTGCAGTACTGCCCAAAGAACAAGATTTCTATATTCCTGAATTTTCTGATCAAATCCACTACGAAGTAGAGGTGCTTGTCAAGATTCACAAAGTAGGGAAGCACATCGCCCCTGAATTTGCTCACAAATACTACGACGAAGTCGGTCTGGGTATTGATTTTACCGCTCGGGATTTGCAATCTCAACTCAAGGAAAAAGGACTTCCTTGGGAAAAGGCCAAAGGCTTTGATGGTGCGGCTGTCATCGGCAAGTGGGTGCCCAAAAGCCAGTACGCTGACCTGAACAATTTGTCCTTTGGTCTGTTTCAGAATGAAACCAAGGTACAAGACGGGAATACTTCCCTGATGCTGTGGAAGATCGATGAACTCATCGCTCATGTTTCCAGCTATTTTATGCTCAAAAAAGGAGATATCATTTTTACTGGAACCCCTGCTGGGGTTGGCCGAGTCGCCCCCAATGACTATCTTAGGGGGGAGATTGAAGGAGAAGAATTCTTCTCTATACACGTTCGCTAATGATATATACCCTCGATAAAATTCAAGAGCTGGCAGAAGGAGATCAGGACTTTGTGTTGTCCGTTGTTTCTGTTTTCTTAGAAGAAGTTCCTGTGGACTTACAAGCCTTAGAATCTGAATTAGAAAACGGAAATATTGAGCAAATCTACAAGCTCGCTCACAAGCTAAAGCCCAATTTGGATTTGATGGGAATGGAACCGGCCCGAGTACTTGCCTTGGAGATTGAGACCATGGGAAAACAAAACCAACCTTTGGACGCTATTCGGCCCAAATTTCCTCTTTTGAAAAAGGATATTGAGCAGGCCATTCAAGAATTGAAGAAGGACTTTTCGCTCTAAGCGCCCCCTGTTTTTATGAAAGCTGAGATCATCACCATCGGGGACGAAATCCTCATTGGTCAAATCGTTGATACCAATGCCGTGTTTATGGCGGAGGTACTGACAAGGGCAGGTATTGCAGTGCATTGGAAAAGTACCATACCGGATGCACCGGAGGCCATTATTTCGGCACTTGATACGGGCTTGGACCGATCTGATCTTTTGATTTTCAGCGGAGGCTTAGGGCCCACCCGAGACGACAAGACCAAACAGACTTTAACGGACTATTTTGAGGATGAGCTTGTTCTGAATCAGGAGGTGCTGGATCATATTGAAGAAATTTTCCGAAAGTACATCACCACGCCTATTTCTGACATGAACCGCAGTCAGGCACATTTGCCTTCAAAGGCAGAGGTGCTCTTTAACGTCAACGGGACGGCTCCCGGGATGTGGTTTCAAACCGGTAAGAAGGCGGTAATTTCCTTACCCGGCGTTCCTTACGAAATGAAGCACCTGATGCGCGAAAAGGTCATTCCCCGGGTGCAGCAGAGATTTGAATTGCCCGCTATTGAGCACCGAACCTTGATTACGTATGGAATGGGAGAGAGTGCGATTGCAGAGCGAATAGAAGACTTCGAATTGGGCTTACCGGACGATATCAAGTTGGCCTATTTGCCCAGTCTTGGAAGGGTGCGCCTTCGCTTATCCGCTACCGGTAATGACAAACAAACCCTCATCGATTATGTAGAGGGTTACGTAAAAACGCTGCGCTCTCTGGTTGCCGATATTTATTACGGAGAAGAACAAGAAGGGGGAATAGAAGCGGGTATAGCCCATCAATTTAAAGAGAAGAAACAAACCCTAGCCGTTGCAGAAAGCTTTACCGGAGGGCAAATCGCACGACAGTTGGTGGCCTTGCCTGGAGCCTCTGCTTATTTTAGAGGGGGTATTGTCGCCTACGCTACCGAGATTAAAGAGACGGTTTTAGAAGTGCCGCAGGCGTTGGTAAAGAATCATTCTGTGGTCAGTGAAGCGGTTGCCTTGGCCATGGCTCAAAATGCACGCAAACGAATGGGCAGCGACTTTGCTATTGCCACCACAGGGAATGCCGGACCGGACAAGGGGGACTCCCCCGCAGAAGTGGGGACTGTCTTTATCGCGATCGCTACGCCAGATAAGGCTTTTGCTCAGTCTTTTCAGATGGGAGCGAACCGGGAACGCATCACGCAAAAGTCGGTAAATAAGGCCTTGGAAATGATCTATCAGGAAATATTAAATTTCTAAAATAGATTGTTGTGCGACCCATTTTATTCTATTACATTTGCACACTCGAAAAAATCAGCTAAAGCAGCAGACGATGTCTAAGATTTGTGAAGTAACAGGAAAAAAAGTGATGTTTGGAAACAACGTGTCGTTTTCGATCAACAAAACCAAGCGTCGTTTTGACATCAATATTTCTAAGAAAAGATTCTATATCCCTGAAGAAGACCGTTGGATTACCCTAAACGTCTCTTCAAAAGGAATCAAAGAAATCAACAAGAAAGGTATCACCGCCGTCTTGAAAGAGGCCCGTGCGAAAGGATACTTGAAATAAATTAGGTAGGAGATGGCCAAGAAAGGAAATCGAATTCAAGTAATTCTAGAGTGCACGGAGCACAAAGAATCGGGTATGCCTGGAACTTCAAGGTATATCACGACCAAGAATAAAAAGAATACGCCAGACCGTATGGAGTTGAAAAAATTCAACCCTATTCTAAAGCGTATGACAGTACATAAAGAAATCAAGTAAGTAAGCCATGGCAAAGAAAACAGTAGCAACACTACAGTCATCTTCCAAAAGGTTGACCAAAGCGATCAAGATGGTTAAGTCTCCAAAGACCGGAGCTTATACTTTTGTCGAGTCTGTTATGGCTCCTGAGCTAGTCAACGACTGGTTGAACAAGAAATAAGACAAACTATAGACCTGCCGATGGCAGGGTTTTGTTTGAAGAATTACCAAGTCGCTTTTTAAGCGACTTTTTTATCTCTATACCTTTCATCCTCAATAAGCTTCCTACTTATGGGTCTTTTTAAAAAGATATTCAGTTCCGAAAAAAAGGAATCCCTGGACAAGGGACTCGAAAAGAGCAAGACCAGCTTTTTCGATAAGCTGAGTAAGGCGGTTGCTGGTAAATCCAAAGTCGATGACGATGTTCTGGATAACCTGGAAGAGGTACTTGTTACTTCGGATGTCGGCGTTGACACCACCCTAAAAATTATTGAGCGCATTGAGGCGCGTGTAGCCCGCGATAAATTCATGGGCACAGAAGAACTCAATGTGATTCTTCGTGAAGAAATTGCCGGACTGCTGGCCGAGACCGAAGCCAATGCTGCCGCTTCGGAAGAGAAAACAGAAGGACCTTATGTGATAATGGTGGTCGGCGTTAATGGTGTAGGAAAGACCACAACCATTGGTAAACTAGCTCATCAATTTACACAGCAAGGTCTCAAAGTGGTTTTGGGCGCTGCCGATACCTTTCGAGCAGCAGCGATTGATCAATTGGAAGTGTGGTCAGAACGAGTGAATGTGCCTTTGATCAAACAACAAATGGGGAGTGATCCTGCCTCTGTAGCCTTTGATACGGTTCAGGCCGCCCAAACGCAAGGCGCTGATGTAGTACTCATCGATACGGCCGGGCGATTGCACAACAAGGTGAACTTGATGAACGAGCTCAGCAAGATCAAGCGGGTTATGCAAAAGGTAATTCCGGATGCCCCTCACGAGGTGATGTTGGTTTTGGATGGTTCAACAGGTCAGAATGCCTTTGAGCAGGCCAAGCAATTTACCAAGGCAACAGAAGTAACTTCTCTAGCCGTAACCAAGCTTGACGGAACGGCCAAAGGAGGCGTTGTCATTGGGATTTCAGATCAATTCCAAATTCCCGTCAAATACATCGGAGTAGGAGAGGGTATCGAGGATTTACAGTCCTTTGACAAGCACGAGTTTGTAGATTCTTTTTTTAACTTGTAGTCGGACTAAATCCGACTTTATGAAATTCCCAATCCGCTTGTTTCAGGTGGCCTTAGTGGCTTGCCTTTTTTCCTCTTGTATTTTTGATAATACCAAAGAAGCTGAAGTAGATACCCCAGAAGAGCTCTGGCCGTCTACCTATAATGATTCGGCTGAAGTCGCCGCCAATGCCGACCACCCTTTTGGTCGTATGCGGTATAAATTGATTCAGTCCAAGGTGCAGGATCGGGATGCCATTTTTAAAGGTTTTTACCAGGAGGTCATGGCCTTTTCGGACGCACGCTACGAAGAACTCCGTCCCCTTGTTTTAGAACAATCCATTCCGGCAATTCAGGCTTCTGTTAAGAGCGGTGCTTTTACATACGAGGAATTGGTTCTTTTTTACCTCAAGCGTATCTATCGGTATGAACTGAATCCAGAAACGACCTTGTATACCATCATGGCCTTGAATCCAAAGGTTCTAGAGGAAGCGAGAGCCCTTAAAGCCAATGCTGATGGGGAGCATCCAGTTTATGGCATGCCTATTTTACTTAAAGACAATATCGGTACCCAAGAGATGAAGACCACCGCTGGAGCGATCGCACTTATGGAGAACCAGACGGAGGACGCTTTTATCGTAGAGCAACTCAAGAAGAAGGGAGCGCTTATTTTAGGAAAGGTCAATCTGAGTGAATGGGCCTATTTTATGTGTACAGGTTGCCCTGTTGGTTACAGTGCGGTAGGCGGGCAAACCCTAAACCCCTATGGGCGTAAGATTTTTGAATCTGGAGGGAGTAGTTCCGGAAGTGGAACCTCGATGGCAGCCAACTACGCTGTTGCTGCAGTGGGAACCGAAACCTCAGGATCCATCCTTTCTCCTTCGAGCCAGAACTCCGTAGTCGGTATGAAACCTACCATTGGACTGTTGAGCCGAACGGGAATTGTTCCTATTTCGAGCACGCTGGATACCCCTGGCCCGATGACTCGTTCTGTTATTGACAATGCTATTGTCATGGATGCCATGAGAGGTTTTGATATAGGAGATGATGATTCCGTAAAGGCAGACTGGCCCGCTGGGTGGTATCAGACGACCGAGGCTGATGCGGTAAAGGGGAAGCGATTAGGTGTCTTTAACCAATTGGTAGAAAGAGATAGTGTCTACAAAGCAACGGTAGAGAAGCTAGAGCGAGCAGGAGCCAAAATTATTCCTATGGATTCTCCCGAGATTGGTTTGCCCGGGTTTATTACCCTCTTGAATATCGATATGAAAGTCGATCTGGTTTCTTATTTGAGCACAATGCCAAAAGATACAGAAGCCGTTAAAGTTCGCTCAGTTGCTGATGTAGTCGAATTTAATCTGCAGGATACCTTGACCAGAGTCCCCTACGGGATGCAGCTGTTGGAAGGAATCGTTGCGGATACCACTTCGCAGGAGTCTTTAGAAGCAATTAAAAAGCAATTGCAGACCAACGGACGACTTTACTTCAATCAGTTGATGAACGAGAATCAATTGGATGCGGTCCTCTCTTTGAACAATGCCCATGCGGGTTTTGCAGCGGTAGCTAAATATCCTGCCCTGACCATACCTATGGGGTATACGGCAGAAGGAGAGCCTCGTAGTTTAACCCTGATCGGGAAGCAGTTTCAGGAGGGCAAACTATACCGTTTAGGTGCTCCAATTGAATCCTTGTTACAGGCCCGAAAAACGCCGGAAGGATATACAGATTGATGTTCTCGTATTCGCCTTTACATCCCCCGGCTATCGGAAACCTTTAGTCGTAAACGATCCAGGCATTAAGGAGGTCCCAGAGTTCGGTATCAAAACTCGAAGGACCGAGCTGACTCGTACCAGCATCTTCACCCATGCGGACGATCACCAGATTTTGTGAAGGCACGATAAAGAGCTTTTGGTCATTTGCTCCCAGACCGGCAAAGGTATCGGCTGGCGCATTGGGAATTAATTGTCCGTTAAAAAGCGCTTGCAAGCCTGGAAGTCTAAAATCATCTTGTCCGTTGAGCCAATAGAGGTAGCCATAGGATGAATTGAGCTCTTGGGAAGGAGAATTGAGATCATTTAAATAGGCTGTGTCACCCAGGATGCTTTGACCGTTCCATTGACCATTGGCTAGGTTCAGAAGGCCAAAACGAGCCATGCTACGGGCGGAGCTAAAAAAAACGTTATTGGTTCCACTGGTCGAAAACCAGAATCCATCCATTCCAATTCGGTTGCGAATGCGGGAATTAAAATAGTCTTCAAAAGAGGAACTACTCGCGGAGCTAATCACTTGTTGTAAGAGGGTATAGGGGCCGTTGTGATAAGCCCAACGACTTCCTGCCTCCGCCAAAAAGGTCAAGCATTCCGGGCTTACGCAGTCAAACGCTGTGTCGTCCAGGCCGGAGGTCATGGTTAGTTGATGCCGTACGGTAATGGCACTTTCTTGTTCAGCCGTTGCAGAGGTCCAGCCCACACCAAGGTAATCTGAAGAGGTATCGTCCAGTGATAAGAGGCCTTCTTCCTGAGCAATTCCGAGGGTATAACTGGTCAGGGTTTTTCCGGCTGAAGCCCAGTACCAACTGGTGTTTTGGGTATGGTCTCCAAAGTACCATTCGACCACTATTTTACCGGCTTTCAGGACAATAAATGCTTTGGTGTCTTTGCTCAATAGATATTCTTCAAGGGCTTGTTCGCCGTTGCTGTCCCAGGCTAACATGGCAGGAGATAGGGTTTCCCATTCAGGAGATTGGGAAGGAGGAAAGTAGAGACCTTCGGGGGTGTCTGAGCTCTCTTCATTTTCTTCGGTCGGGTCTAAAACCTCAATACCCTCGGAGCCTTCCGGATTAGTACACGCGAAATTAATCAGGAGAATAAGGAGTGCGAAGCCGATACGCACCAATAAACGGTAAAAAGACAGTCGATTCATGTTGTTCAGATTAGCTCTATGATCCTGTCCGCCCACAATGGTTTAACGCTGAGGGATAGAATTTTATGCAAAACAATCGATGAAGTGCACTTGGGGTTGTATTTTTGCCCCCTATGCGCACAAAATCCCTTCATCCCAAGCGAATTAATGTTGTGACACTGGGTTGCAGCAAAAACACCTATGACTCCGAGGTCTTGGTTGGTCAATTGGAAGCCAATGGCAAGGAAGTCGTTCACGAAGGGGAGGGAGAAGTCGTTGTGGTGAATACCTGTGGCTTTATAGCCAATGCCAAAGAAGAAAGCGTCAACACCATCTTGGAGTACGCTCGTCAAAAGGAGGAAGGCCGCATAGAACAACTTTTTGTTACCGGATGTCTTAGTGAGCGATACAAACCAGATCTCGAAAAAGAAATCGATGAAGTAGATGCCTTTTTTGGGACCCGTGATTTGCCTCAGCTCCTTCAGGCTTTAGGGGCAGATTACAAACACGAGCTCATCGGAGAACGCAAGACGGCCACTCCCGCTCATTACGCTTATCTCAAGATTGCTGAAGGCTGCGATCGACCCTGTTCTTTTTGTGCTATCCCGTTAATGCGAGGAAAGCACAGAAGTACACCCGTAGAAGATCTGGTTACGGAAGCCCAGAAATTAGCTTCAAAAGGGGTAAAGGAGTTGATCCTAATCGCACAGGATTTGACCTATTATGGTCTTGATTTGTACAAGAAAAGAGCCTTGGCGGAACTACTGGAAGCTTTGGTGAAGGTAGAAGGTATTGAGTGGATACGTCTGCATTATGCCTTTCCGACTGGATTTCCTATGGAAGTCCTGGAGGTCATGAAAAGAGAACCCAAGATTTGTAACTACATTGATATTCCGCTTCAACACATCGCTGACCCTATTCTAAAAAGTATGAGGCGAGGTACGACCAAGGCCAAAACCACTAAGCTTTTGGAGGAGTTTAGAGCGGCGGTTCCCGACATGGCTATTCGTACGACCCTCATTGTGGGTTATCCTGGCGAAACCGAGGAGGACTTTCAGACCTTATACGATTGGGTAAAAGAGATGAAGTTCGAGCGACTGGGTTGTTTTACTTACAGCCACGAGGAGCAAACCCATGCCTATTCTCTGGAGGATAATGTGCCTGAAGAAGTCAAATTGGAGCGAGCCAATGCCATCATGGAATTGCAAGCCGGTATTTCTTGGGAATCAAACCAACAACACATCGGCAAGACCTACCGCTGTCTGATCGACAGAAAGGAAGGGAACTACTTTATTGGTCGTACGGAGTACGATTCTCCTGAAGTGGATAATGAAGTCCTTGTTGACGCCACCCAACACTTTTTGCGCATCGGATCTTTCGTCGATTTGAAGATAATATCAGCAACTGATTTTGACTTGCAGGCGGAGCCTGTAGATTGAGCTTAGGGAATAATGGTC
This sequence comes from uncultured Flavobacteriaceae bacterium, assembly GCA_964558965.1. Taxonomy (GTDB): domain Bacteria; phylum Bacteroidota; class Bacteroidia; order Flavobacteriales; family Flavobacteriaceae; genus Aureicoccus. The sequence goes on along the minus strand of CAZLGZ010000067.1, from coordinate 3,983 downwards.
TGCGCTAGCAGCTGATCCACACTGGCCTCTTCACTACCTCCTTCGGGTTCTAAGGTGACATTCAAGGAACTTGCCTCGGGCAAATACGTCATGGCTTGCCAGTCTCCCTCAGGCTTGACAACACCCATCGAGACCATGTGGTCATCTACATCGCCCCACATTTGGTAACTACGGCCTTCCGGTGGAGAAGGAATGTCAGCGGTATTGATCCACACCTGTCCGCTTGCCTCATCGAGGTAGGCGACGATTTTAAAGGAAGTGAGGCGTTGGTTTCCACGCAAAAATACGGGTACAACTTCCGGGGAAGCGACTCGTTCCAGGATAACTTCTTGCTCTAAGTTCTTAGAGCGTATTTCTTCCAATTCGGATCGGACAAAGAGGTTGTCTTGCTGTAGAATTTCGAGTTCCTCTTGGGTACTTTGCCACCGTAAAAAGAGACTAAAGGCGGTGATGGCGAAAAGCAAAGCCAGCGACGCTGCAGCCCAAAGATCTGGCCTATAGGGAAGGCGTACCTTAGGTTGTTCAATGGCTTTCTTTAAATTCTCTTTAATATGAGCGGGAGGTTCAATGGCATTATCCATGGCCATTTTTTCAAAGTCCGCTTCCAGGGTGTCCAATGTATTGCGCAAGTCCAGATCTCTGGACAAGAGGGATTCCAAGGCCTCCATCTTTTCGGAATCGAGTTCTCCGAGAAGATAGGCTTCCAAATACCCTTGTTCTACTGCTTCTTCTTTCGTCATAGCCCTAACCAATGGTTAATAAATAACAGTGCGCATCCGGTTATCTTATAACCTTCCCGCAATTGCTTAAGCGCCTGTCTGATATACGATTTGAAAGTTCCCAGCGGAACGCCCATTTCTTCGTGGGCCTCTCGGTGGGTAAATCCTTGAAAGTATACCAGAGAAATCGCTTGTCGGTGATGGGGTTCCAGACTGTTGATTTGACCGTTTAAACGCTGGACATCCCATGGCTCTTCCTCTTCTTTTCTATCCTTATATACACTTAAATCCTCGCTTTGGATGAGCAAGGACTCTTTTCTCATGGCATTTAAGGTGGTATTTCGTGCAATTCGATAGGCCCAGGTATAAAAACGGCCCTTATCAGGATGGTACTGGTCTATTTTATTCCAGATTTTAAGGAAACTCTCTTGGAGGAGCTCTTCCGCCAGACCCGAATCCTTGCACATGCGTATGATGACCCCGTAAAGGGCTCCTGAGTACTTCTCGTATAGGGCGTAGAGGGCTTTTTGGTCCCTTTGCTGAACGCCGATAATGAGTGCTTTATCGTTAGTGTCTGCTTTCATCCGCTCTGTTAAAGATATGATAAAAAAGATCAGGCTTCATCCAAAGGGGAGATGTCGGGGTAAATAGGGTAAGCGCGCAAATTTTAATTCTAAAACATTTTAAATCTTAAAAAGAAATCAAGACATGAAAAAAATAGTTTTTATTCTAAGTGCAGTAGCCCTAATGGTGAGTGTTCAAACAACACAGGCTCAGAAAGCAAAATCCATTGTAGACATCGCGGTATCAGTTGATGACTTTTCCACTTTAGTAACCGCTCTAAAAGCTGCTGATCTCGTTCCTGCTTTGCAAGGAGACGGACCATTTACCGTATTTGCTCCAGTCAATAGCGGCTTTGCAAAAATTGATTCCAAGACCCTAAATAGCCTTTTGCAACCTAAAAACAAAAGCGCATTAGCCGGAATCTTGACCTACCACGTTGTGGCCGGAAAAGTAACCGCTACCGATGTTGTTGCTGCTTTGAAAAAAGGAAAAGGGAGTGCAAGTCTGACAACCCTCAATGGAGCGCGACTGACCGCTGTTCAAAAGGATGGAGGAATCTACTTGAAAGACAGCAAGGGCAATTACAGCAAGATTGCCAAAACGGACGTGATGGCATCTAATGGTGTAATTCACATCATCGAAGATGTGGTAATGCCCAACTAATGTTAGATGAATGAGGGTTTGAAGAAAGCCACTTCCGAAAGGGGGTGGCTTTTTTTAATAAACCACGGCTTTGAGGTGGTCCATTAGTTTAAAGAGATCCTTGCTCATACCAGCGTTGATACTGTAGCCTTTATCCCCGAAAAGGCTTAGGGTTTGAATAATGGTTTTTTCGACCAGATTCATCTCGAGCAGAATACTTTGGATGTTTTTCATACTCCATTCCGGAAAGCGCTTTTCACTGATTTGTTCCTGGGTTTCGCACAAAAAGGCATGGCGGGGGTCGTCACGGATAATCTCTAGAAGGGGGTCGACCAATTCGGCTTCCCCTTCGAGGTACTGCAAAAAGTGATTGCCATCAAAATACAAGTAGCCGCTTATGCCCAACTTGGCGTTGTTGGCCGCAGATTTTTCTTCAATTTGTTGAAGTTGCTCTTTTTCAAAGGTTTGTGTTGCTCGACTGAGGTAAAGAACCGCTTTCATGAGAATAAGATTTACCTATAAACGTAGGTAAATTCTTACTTATTGTCTTCTTCTTTTTGCAATCGGTAAAGCTCTCGCCCGAGGGCGGCTAGGAAGGGTATGCCGATTTCGTCATACTCGTATTGATCGTCATTAAAAACACCGTCGGCATTGACTAGGATGGTGGCGTGAAGCAGAAAGGCTACCCCTTCCTTTTGGTTAACGATATAAGCGGTATCGGTTAAGGTTCCGTAGGCGTAGCCCACTTTATTGTAGATCTTGAAGTCTGTTGGAATAACATCTTCTGAGTCTCCAAAGAGAAAGAATTTCACGTAGCCGTCGTAGTATTCCTCTGGATCATAGCCTTGCTCTCGAGGCAATTTACTCATCGTCTGGAGTAGGTATTCCCTTTGGCTTTCACTGATTTGTAGGCGGTCATTCTCTTCAAAGGCCTCCGGAAAAATGACTCGTTTGAGTAGGGCATTCTGTGCCGAAATCGGGAAGTAGTTCTTTCGGCTAAAATCAAAGGGCTCATCGATTCTTTCGGCACCGGCCATAAACCCAAATCCTTTGGTCACTCCTTTTAGTTCCAAGGCTTCAATTGGGCTGTTTTCTATCGCTGTTGTTGCTGTGCTCTCTTCATTTTGTCCCAACAGGAGAAGAGGGCGTGTGATCAACGTATCTGCCAGGGCGGTTGATAGTCGGTGTGCAATCCGAATAGGGCCGACCCCCCGTTCGCTGAGTTGGGCATTGATGCCGTCCTGTCCTACGTATTCAAAGAGCCTGTTGTTGGCGTGGTTATCGCTGACTGCGAAAACAGCGCGTATATCATCAGCAAAGCTCGCCTCCAAACTATCTCCTTCTATATAATAGCGTTGTTGTAGATCGATGCCCTGTTGGTTTAACTTTTCCAGGGCTGCAACCGCTACAGCGAATTTGGCCGTGCTGGCAGGGTAAAAGTAGACGGAATCGTCAACCTGATAATCGATATCTTCAAATCGAAGCTGTTCCCCCTCTTTGACGATTTTACTCAATCGAATTTGTAGCTCATATTTTTCGGGATCTGCCATCACCTTGGCGATCGCAGGGTCATCTGAACTTAAAGCCTTTTCCAGAATAGTTTGGGCTTGTTCTTCTTGTTGACAAGCTCCTCCGATAAGCAAAACCGCAAGTAGGAGAATAGATTGTAGAGATGCTCTTGTCATGCCGATGGTGTTTCGACCCATTCCGCCCGGTGGGGCTTCAGCTCGTTTTTCACTTGTTCTAAATCCTCGGTGCCGATAATCAGGAAAGCGATGGCGATCATATCGGATCGAATTTCAGACCCATGCCCGTGCGACTTCAGGGTGTTGCCTTTCAGGTACTCCTCCAAGTGAATAACAAAATGCTCGGCCGTTCTTTGAGAGGCCGGTCCCCTAAAATCCCAAATCACTTTAAGCTGCTTTGACATGAGATGCTCTAGTTGTTCTCAGCGAAAGACTTGAAATCCTCCAGGTACTTCTGCGATTGCTTTTTAAAAACGTTGGGTACAAGCCAGCTCATCAAGCGAAGCCCGGGCTTATCGAATTTGAATTCACT
>CAZLGZ010000066.1:0-13277 GCA_964558965.1 uncultured Flavobacteriaceae bacterium | reverse complement strand
TCTCAAGGGAGGCTTGGAGGCCGGGCGAGACTTTTTTGATCATCTAGAGTGGTTGAGTTTATCAGCCAATTTAGGAGACAGTCGAACGATTGTGACCCACCCTGCTTCAACAACTCATAGTAAACTGGAAGAAGAACTTCGGGAGCAATTGGGTATTTTTCCGGGAACGGTGAGGGTTTCGGTGGGGCTGGAACATGTAGAAGATATCTGGAAAGATATGGAACGGGCCTTTTCGTACCTTTAAGGCATGCTTTCGAAGAAAACCAAATACGGACTCAAGGCGTTGGTCTTTTTGGCCAAGCAAGATCAGGACAGCCCGGTACCTATTGGACGTATTTCGGCTTCCGAGAATATTTCGCAGAAGTTTTTAGAAAGTATTTTGTTGGATATGCGCAAGTATGGCCTCCTGGGATCCAAGAAAGGAAAAACCGGAGGGTATTACCTTTTAAAGCCAGCCGAAGAAATACGCATGACGGAGGTAATCCGAATTCTAGAGGGCCCTATTGCCATGGTCCCTTGCGTAAGTCTCAATTTTTATGAGCCCTGTTCAGATTGTAAAGACGAAGAGAATTGTAGTATTCGGCGTTTGATGATTCAGGTGCGAGATAAAGCCTTGGAAGTGTATCGGAATAGTACCCTGGCTGATTTATTGCGACCACAACAAAAAACGGTTTAGTGCCAGACGATTAATTTGGAATATAGCGACAGAGCACGTTACTTTGTTACTCAGTTCATGAATTTTATGATGTTATCGAGAAAGGTGGAGGGAATAGACCCTTTGAAACCTTGGCAACCCTTTAGATTTTTAAAGAAGGTGCTACATTCTACCCGATGGGAAGGATAACACGAAGAAGCCAAAACGGCCTTCTTTTCCCCTCCTTTTCGATACGTATTACAACATAAAGAAATCACTTCTATGAGAGAAGAGAATACGGTTGAAAGCTGTTTGAAGAAGAGAATACTGGTATTGGACGGCGCTATGGGAACTTTGCTGCAAGCCAATGCCTTTGAAGAAAAGGACTTTCGTGGGGAGCGTTTTGCTGATTGGCCAGTACCCCTGCAAGGAAACAATGACCTCTTGTCCATCACCCAACCACAGGCCGTTGCCGAAGTGCATCGTTCCTACTTCGCTGCAGGTGCAGACATTGTCGAAACCAATACCTTTTCATCAACTTCAATAGCCCAGGCAGATTACCAATTAGAAGATTATGCTTATGAGTTCAATAAAGCCAGTGCGTCTCTTGCTCGTGAGGTTGCCGATGAATTCACTGCTCGTGAACCCCATAAGCCCCGATTTGTCGCTGGAAGTATAGGCCCTACCAATAAAACAGCCAGTCTTTCACCCGATGTCAATCGCCCGGAATACCGGGCCATCAGTTTTGATGAATTGCGTCTGGCTTATCGGGAGCAAACCGAAGGCTTAATCGACGGGGGTTCTGATCTGCTCTTGGTGGAAACCGTTTTTGATACCCTCAACGCTAAGGCAGCTCTTTTTGCCATTGATGAGGTGTTGGAAGAAAGAGGTATTCGAATGCCCGTTATGGTCAGTGGAACCATCACGGATGCTAGTGGAAGAACCTTGTCCGGACAGACGCCCGAAGCTTTTTGGATCTCATTAAAGCACGCTGATTTATTCTCGGTAGGATTCAATTGTGCATTGGGAGCCTCTCAGTTAAGGCCCTATATCGAACTTCTTTCTAAACAGGCAGATTGTGCGATATCGGTTCATCCCAATGCTGGACTACCCAACGCTTTTGGAGAATACGACCAAGGCCCAGCTCAGATGGCTGAGCAAATGAAAGAGTATCTGGATTTAGGCCTGGTCAATATTATTGGTGGATGTTGTGGTACTACCCCCGGCCATATTGCTGAATTGGCTTCCTTGGTTCAGTCCTACCAGCCGCGTTTAATCCCAGAAAACACACTACAGGATTCATGAGGTATCTCAAGTTAAGTGGATTAGAACCCTTGTTTGTTCGTCCCGAAAGTAATTTTGTCAATGTAGGCGAGCGCTGTAATGTAGCTGGATCACGTAAGTTTTTGCGCCTGATAAAAGAGGGACAATTTGAAGAAGCTGTTGAAATCGCCCGCCAACAGGTAGAAGGAGGAGCCCAGATTTTAGACGTCAATATGGACGACGGCTTGATTGATGGTAAACAGGCCATGGTTCATTTCTTGAATTTGCTGATGAGCGAACCTGATATCGCACGACTTCCTTTGATGATTGACAGTTCAAAGTGGGAGATTTTGGAAGCGGGATTGCAGGTGGTACAGGGCAAGTGTGTGGTCAACTCCATTTCCCTCAAAGAGGGGGAGGAAGAATTCATTGCCCAGGCCAAAGCCATTAAACGCTATGGTGCAGCGGTCATCGTGATGGCCTTTGATGAGGTCGGACAAGCCGATAACCTGGATCGAAGGATCGAAATCGCTTCCAGGTCTTACCGCATATTGGTTGAAGAAGTCGGTTTTCCGCCCGAGGACATCATTTTTGACCTCAATATTTTTCCGGTGGCCACGGGAATAGAGGAGCACAGACGTAATGCTTTGGACTTTATAGAGGGCTGTCGTTGGGTGAGCGAGCATTTACCTAAGGCTCACTTGAGTGGAGGCGTGAGCAATGTCTCCTTTTCTTTTCGTGGTAACGACCTTATTCGAGAGGCGATGCACGCGGTTTTCCTCTACCATGCCATACAAGCCGGAATGAACATGGGGATTGTAAACCCTGGGCAGTTGGAGGTGTATGAAGCGGTGCCCCAAGATCTTCGGGAGCTGCTGGAAGACGTGCTCCTGGACCGAGATCCTGGCGCCACCGAAAAATTACTCGCCTATGCCGAAAAAGTGCAGGGCAAGGCCAAACAAAAAGAAGAAGACCTCTCTTGGCGCGAACAACCTTTACAGGATCGCATCACTTATTCTCTGGTCAAAGGAATTGGCCGCTTTATTGAGGAAGATGTCGAGGTTGCCCGACAGGCTGCTGATCGCCCTATACAGGTGATTGAAGATACCCTGATGGAAGGGATGGGCGTTGTTGGAGAACTCTTTGGAAGTGGTAAAATGTTTTTACCTCAAGTGGTCAAGTCGGCACGCGTCATGAAAAAGGCAGTGGCTTATTTAACCCCTTTTATCGAAGCCGAAAAAAGCGAGGAAAAGAGCTCTGCCGGTAAGGTGCTTTTGGCCACCGTCAAAGGAGATGTTCACGACATCGGTAAGAATATTGTCGGGGTGGTTTTGGGGTGTAACAACTACGAAATAATTGATTTGGGTGTGATGGTGCCAACCGATGAAATCCTCCGTGTGGCCCAAGAAGAATCCGTTGATATTGTCGGTTTAAGTGGACTCATTACACCTTCTTTGGACGAAATGGTGCATGTGGCCAAGGAGATGGAAAGAAGGGAGATGGATTTGCCCTTACTTATCGGTGGGGCCACCACCAGTAAGGCCCATACCGCTGTAAAGATTGCACCCGAATATCCTCAAGGGGTAGTGCATGTTGCGGATGCCTCGAAAGCGGTAACCGTGCTTGGAAAACTTTTACAGCCTAAGGAGTCTGACGCTTTTAAGAAACAGTTGAGGGAGGAGTACGAAGAGTTTCGAATTAAATTTTTGGACCGCCAACAACAGAAACGTTATCTGAGTATAGCGGAAGCTCGGGCCAAAGCGCCGGAACTGGATTTTAGTCGACTGGTTAAGCCAAATAATTTAGGGATACACGAAATTCAGGACCTCCCCGTCAAGGAATTACGTCCATATATTGACTGGACGCCTTTCTTTAGGAGTTGGGATTTACATGGTAAATTTCCTGATCTCTTGGAGGATAAAGTAGTAGGAGAAACGGCGAAGGATCTCTACAACGACGCCTTGGAGATGCTTCACAAAATCGAGACGGAATCCTGGCTTCAGGCGAAAGCGGTTTGGGGTTTATTCCCTGCGGAGCGAGAAGGTGCGGACGATATTCGGGTGGCGTCAGAACCGCCGGTGGTCTTTAGAACATTGCGCCAACAGCTACACAAGCGGGAAGGGGTTCCCCAGCGTGCCCTGGCTGATTTTATAGCTCCTTCGAACTCGGGCGTTCAGGATCATATTGGCTGTTTTTGTGTAACGGCTGGTTTTGGCTGCGAAGAACGGGCGAAGGCCTTCGAAGAGGCACAGGACGATTATCAGTCCATCATGATTAAAGCCCTTGCAGATCGATTGGCCGAAGCCTTTGCCGAGTACCTTCACCAACGTATAAGAAAGGAAGATTGGGGCTATGCAGCGCAAGAGCATTGGAATAATGAAGAGCTCATTGCGGAGTCTTATCAGGGAATTCGCCCCGCTCCGGGTTATCCGGCATGTCCTGATCACCTCGAGAAGGAGACGATCTGGTCCCTGCTTGATGTGGAGTCCAGGATAGGGGTGCGATTGACGGAGTCCTTGGCCATGTGGCCTGCTGCCAGCGTAAGCGGTTACTATTTTGCTCATCCTGATTCCCGCTATTTTGGCCTCGGAAAAATCACCCAAGAACAAGTATCAGATTATGCCAACCGAAAGGGTATCCCTATAGAGGAAGCTCAAAAGTGGTTGGCCCCTCAAATCGTAGAACAATAAAATGAAAGTCACCGATCACCTGAAACAAAGCAAGGGCGAAACCCTTTTCAGTTTCGAAGTCATACCTCCGGTTAAAGGCAAAAGCATTGACGAGTTATACAAAAACATCGATCCTTTGATGGAATTCAACCCGCCCTTCATTGATGTAACCACTTCCCGGGAGGAGTATGTATACATCGAGAGGGGAGGACTACTAGACCGGAAGCTCACCCGAATGCGTCCAGGCTCCCTGGGTATTTGTGCCTCTATCAAACACAAATACGATGTGGATGCGATTCCTCATGTACTTTGTGGAGGGTTTACAAAAGAAGAAACAGAGTACCTATTGGTCGATTGTCATTACCTCGGAATAGACAATGTGATGGCTTTGCGAGGCGATTCGATGAAAGAGGAGCGCTATTTTGAACCCACCGAAGGCGGACACCAATATGCTTCGGATTTGGTTAAGCAAATCAAGCAACTCAACCAGGGCAATTACCTGCACGAGGTCATTGAGAGTGACAACTGCTCTGATTTTTGCATTGGAGTAGCCGGGTATCCTGAAAAGCACATGGAGGCTCCTTCCCTGCAGTCCGATCTCAAGCGCTTAAAAGAGAAAGTGGAACTCGGGGCCAATTACGTAGTAACCCAGATGTTTTTTGACAACCAGCGCTACTTCGAATTTGTCGATGCCGCCCGGGACATGGGGATTGACGTTCCTATTTTGCCGGGGATTAAACCGATTGCTGTCAAGAAGCATTTGCAGCTTTTGCCGCAGGTTTTCCGTGTAGATATTCCAGAAGACTTGATAGAAGCGGTCGAAAGCTGTTCAGATAATAAAGCGGTGCGTCAGGTCGGTATTGAGTGGGCTATTCAGCAATCTAAGGAGCTCAAAGAAAAGGGAGTTCCCGTCATACACTACTACTCTATGGGTAAGTCCGATAACATCAAAGCCATAGCCCAAGCGATATTTTAAGAAAACGGGCCTTAGTTAAGGCCTTAACTCCTTGCGAATCTGATAAGAATCCACCAGTATTCGTGGTAATTCGGCAGTTTTAAATAGAATTTTGGGAAATGATTTTTCGGTTTGTTCGAGATTGTTATTTTTGAAATCCTATAAAACCGATAGGATTTATATGAAAACCTATTTTCAACAACCTTTCAACCCGGTAAAACGCCGGCCTTTAGTCTCCGAAGAAACCGCTCGAGAAGCGATTCATTGGGGATTAGAACAGGCCGATAAGCCGGTGTTAACGACCAACTTTAAGCCTTATTCCGTTGTTTTGATTCATGCCGTCACCCAGGTTATGCCGGACATTCCGGTGGTGTGGGTCGATACCGGATTCAACACCGAAGAGACCAAGAAGTACGCCATGCGGCTTTCGTCTCAATTGAGTTTAAATTTGAAGATTTACCGCCCGCACAAGAGCACCGCGGAAGTCTTGGATCTATTTGATGGAGTTCCGGAAGTCGACCAAAAAGGCCATGCTTCTTTTACAGAGCTGGTGAAATTGGAGCCTTTTCGCAGGGCTTTTGCCCAGTTGGACCCGGATGTTTGGTTTACCAACATTCGCAAAGGGCAAACGGCTTTTCGAGATACTTTGGATATAGCGAGCTACAGCCAACACGGAATTTTAAAGGTTTCCCCATTTTACTATTGGACTTCGGGAGATTTGCACGATTATGTCGATCGGTACCAACTGCCTATGGATTGGTCTTATACCGATCCTACCAAGGGATTGGTTCACCGAGAATGCGGGATTCAATTTTAAGAAGGGCTGAATTAATTCGTAATTTTATCTTCCATGAGCACAAAGCATAAGCTTCATGGAACGATAAAGAGGTATACCGAGCGACTTCGCGTTTATTTTGTCCTTTCCCTTTTACTGTTTTCTTCTCTATTAACTGCACAGGAAGAAAGCAATCCGGCTTACGTCCTTGAAGGTTCCCTGTTTTATGGAAGTATTATTCGGCACAATCCCGATATTTCTCATTTGATCACTGCCCATCCGGAAGGTCTCATTCTTGCCTGGAACCGCAAGCGTTATGGCGAAGAAGAATGGGAATCTCTTTACAACTACCCCGATACCGGGTTTACCTTTATCTACCAGGATATGAATAACCCCACTTTGGGGGAACATTTTGGAGCCTATGCCCACTACAATTTTTACTTTTTAAAGCGGCAAGTGCAGCTGAGAATTGGGCAGGGGATTGCGTACAACACCAACCCTTATGACCGACAAAACAACTTCCGCAATACAGCCTACGGTTCTCATTTGTTGAGCAGTACCTTGCTCATGGCCCGGTATCACCGAGAGAACCTCTGGAAATCTTTGGGTCTTTCGGCAGGTCTTTCTTTTATTCATTATTCCAACGCCAATTTTAAGGCGCCCAATGCCTCCACCAACACGGTCGCCTTTCAAGTGGGTTTGACCTACACCCTGGATGAGATGTCGGAAAGGGAATTTATTCCACAGGCCATTCAAACAGATAAACCAAAGCATCCCTGGACCTGGAATTTTGTGCTACGGGCGGGTCAAAACGAAGGAGATGTGGTCGGTTCGGGTCAGTACGGCTTCGTTACTCCCAGTATCTATATCGATAAACGTTTAGGTCAGAAAAGTGCGCTGCAAGGCGGAGTAGATGTCTTTTTTTCTGGCTTTTTAAGGGAGCTCATTCGGTTTAGATCGACATCCTTCCCGGAAGAAGCCATAGCAGCCGACACCGATTGGAAGAGAGCGGGTGTTTTTGTGGGCCATGAGTTGCGCTTAAATCAAATGAGTGTGATCACACAGCTGGGTTATTATGTGTACTACCCGTATGATTTTGAAGGCCGGGTTTATAACCGGATCGGTTTACAGCGCTACTTTGGAGACCATTGGTTTGGCGCATTGACCTTAAAAGCCCATGCCGCTGCCGCGGAGGCCGTTGAATTTGGAATAGGATACCGATTGTAATTTGAAGAGGATGAAAAAGAATGTATTCCGTTTGTTACTCCTGTTTTTGCTGCTGCTTTCTTGCAATTCTGAGAATGCAGGGGACTGCTTGCAAACCGCGGGCCCTCTTCAGCGAGAAGTTCGCCTGGAGTCCCCCTTTAGCCGAATTACCGTTTTTGAAAACCTCAATCTTGTCATCCGTCAAGGTGCTGAGTACCGAGTGGAGGTAGAATCCGGGTCCAATCTGCTCAATGAAATAACGGCCGAGGTCATCGAAGATCGCTTAGTTCTTCGCAACGAAAACCGATGTAATCTTTTTAGAGAGTACGGTATTTCAACGGTCTATGTGACGGCGCCAGACTTGCTCGAGATCAGAAGTGGAACGGGCTTTTTGGTTTCCAGTGAAGGCGCCCTCGACTTCTCCGATCTAACGCTGATTTCTGAACGCTTTAATAATCCTGAAACGGAAGCGACCGATGGTAGTTTCGATATTGAATTCGAAGGAGATCGGTTGAGGTTAATCGTAAATGGTATCGCGTACGCACAATTTTCGGGTAGTGCTGAAGTTTTAAATGTGGTGATTGCCGCGGGTGATGCCCGGGTTGAAGCTGCAGAATTAATCGCTCAGGAGGTGGTTGTTGACCACCGGGGATCCAACGATGTTTTCGTGAATCCTCAACAGCGAATAAGCGGTATTATCCGGGGTTATGGAGATGTTATTGGGGTCAGTAGACCACCTCAAGTAGAGGTCGATGAACTCTTTAATGGACGCCTGCGCTTTTCGTCGGAAAATTGAGTTGATTTAAGAAGTTTGTGTTTAACTTCACGTTCCGAAAATACCCCAAACACCAACCACTTAACTACCCCCTATGGCTCCTACCACTGTATTTTTTGGTCTTTTTGGCAGCAATAAACGCGTCAAAAAAACAACAGATCTACACGGTTTTGAACTGAGTGAAGCCCTCTTGCACAACCTTCACGCAAAAGGAAAAGTTCCCGGAATGGCGGTGAGCTTTCGTCGCGATGAAGAGATCCTTTTTGAAAAGGGATACGGCGGTTTGGCCAACAGTTCAAAGAACCCCATTGATCCGGCCAAAACCTACTTTAGAACAGCCAGTATTTCGAAGTGTATTACCGGTGTAGCTTTGGCTCGAATGGTCGAACAGGGATTGGTGGATTTGGACGATTCCTTTTACAAACATGTTCCGGACTATCCCAAAAAGCAATTTGATTTCACCTTGAAACAATTGGCTAGTCATACGGCAGGTATTCGGGCTTACAAGGGGAAAGAATATGCTTTAAATCGCAGTATGACGATTGAAGAGGGAACCGGCTTATTCAGCAAGGAACCGTTGGCTTATATCCCTGGATCAGATTTTATCTATACCAGTCTGGACTTTGTTCTCCTTTCTTTAGCGATGGAAAAGGCCGCGGGCATGCCCTTTGAAGAGTATGTCGAAAAAGAAGTGCTTAAGCCGCTCAATATGCTGCATACGACGCCGGAGGCGCGCAAGCGCAGTCTGAATAAATTGAAGAAGAACGAGGTAGTTCGATTTTATACCCGAAGCGGTTCCGGTTTTAGAAAAGCCCTTAAGGTCAATAATTTCTACAAACTGGCCGGGGGAGGCTACCTCTCTACAGCGGCCGATATCGCCACTTTAGGGCAGGCGATCTTAAAAGAAAACTTTGTTCGTCCTGAGCTGATGCAAGAGTTTTTGGCTCCGCAGATTGTTTTAGGAAAGAATGTCTACTACGGTCTCGGCTGGCAAGCGAGCCAGGATATGGCTGGACGGCATTATTACGGACATGTGGGCAATAGTGTTGGGGCGTATACCAACTTCTATGTATACCCTCATGAACGTTTGGTCGTGAGCATCCTGATCAATTCGAGTGATCCTAAAGTGCAGCCTGAGTTAGATGAAGCCATTGATGCAGCCTTGTGCCATATTAATGGGTAAGGCTGTTGAAAAGCTCCTCAAGGGAAGCTGTTTTTCGGTTGAGGTTCAGGGTCTTTAATTGGTTGTCGTGGGCAAAATCAAATACGGCGGGACGACGATCTTCCTGAGTAGAAAAAGTCAGCTCGTAGCAAAAGCCCTCTTTGTTTACCACATCGGTAACATCCGGGATTTTCTGAAGTAGGACTTCTTCGACCCGGTAATCAAATTCTACTTCTATCACCTGCTTTTCAGAAGCCTGTAATTCACTAAGTGCATTGTCGGCCACCAATTCTCCCTTGTTTATAATGAGAACACGGTCGCATACTGCTTCCACTTCCTTCATGATGTGGGTCGAAAAGAGAATCGTACGCTCCTTGCCCAGGTCCCGAATAAGTTGCCTGATGGAAATGAGTTGATTGGGGTCTAGCCCTGTAGTTGGTTCATCGAGCAGGAGTACTTCCGGATCATTCATCAAAGCTGCAGCCAGTCCAACACGCTGGCGGTAGCCTTTGGATAATTGCCCAATACGTTTGTGCGCCTCGTCTTCCAGTCCGGTTTTGAGGATGAGTTCTTCCACCCGTTCTTTGGGTGCAGAACAAAGCTGGCGAACAAAATGCAAGTATTCCCGAACATATTGTTCTGTATACAAGGGGTTGTGTTCCGGTAAATACCCAATGCGGGCACGAATGGCCTTTCCTTCTTCCTTAAGGTCCAATCCGCACACCTTGCCTTGCCCCTCGTCCGCGGAATAGTAGGTGGTCAAAATCCGCATCATCGTGGATTTACCGGCACCGTTTGGTCCCAGGAAACCGACAATTTCTCCTTTGGGGATCGAAAAACTAATGCCTTTGAGGGCTTGTTGTTCGCCGAAAGACTTTTTGATTTCTTCTACTTCAATAGACATAGGCAAGACTAAGTCCTTCAAAAATAGGGGTTCCTGCCCACTTTTTGGCCTTGTTGTTTGTGCTTTCGTCACGCCTTACTCTTGGTCAAATGCTAAAAAAAACGATTCCTATCGCGAATTATTCAACGCAAAGGCGAGTCTGTTGAAAAATTCAAAAAAATACCGCTTGGTTCTTTGCAAAATGGAGGCAATGGTTAAATTAGCCGTCTATGAGTTTGACTAACACGTATTTCTGGAACGGATATTACTTCTTTTTTGCCAAAGGCAGGGAGGGACTTTTCTAGTGATATGCAACTAAAGTATATGTGAGTCTCGACCAAAGCGTTCGAGGCTTTTTTTTTGCGATGAATTTAAAGATTGCCATACAAGGAGTAGCAGGATCGAATCACCACCAGGTGGCTCTGGATTATTTTGGTTCGGAGATCACGCTGGTTGAGTGTCTCTCGTTTGATGCTCTGGTGCAAGCGCTGCTTAGCCAAAAGGCTGATCAGGCTGTGATGGCGATCGAAAATTCTATCGCCGGCTCTATCATTCCAAATTACGCTTTGGTGCATCAGCACCAAATCGCCATAACCGGGGAGCATTACCAATCTATTCGGCACCATATCATGGCAAGCGCTGGGCAGAAGATGGAACAAATAGAAGAGGTGCATTCTCATCCGATGGCGCTTTTGCAGTGTAAAGAGTTTTTGGGACAGTACCCGCACCTCAAATTGGTGGAAGCAGCGGACACCGCTTTGGTGGCCCAGCAGATTGCAGAAAAAGGATTGCCTAAGGTGGCGGCGATTGCGCCGCCAATGGCGGCGCAGATGTACGGTTTGGAAGTCCTGAAGGAGGATGTCCAGACCATTCAAAATAACGCGACCCGTTTTATCGCCTTGCAGTTGCGAGATCAATTGGAGTCGGAAGAAACCAAGCAGGGAGAGATTAATAAGGCTTCTTTGCGCTTTATCACGGACCACAAAAGGGGAAGTCTTGCTACTGTACTCAATGTCATGAGCGATTGCCATTTGAATCTGACCAAGATCCAATCCCTTCCCGTTATCGAAACCCCATGGAAGTACGCCTTCTTTGTGGATGTCACCTTTGAAGAATACCGTCACTTTGAAAAGGCCCATGCCTTGTTGACCATAATGACCGAACACTTCCAGGTTTTGGGAGAATACACAAACGCCTTGAAATCATGAACACGGCTAAACGACTTCAACAAGTAGAGGAATACTACTTTTCTAAAAAGCTGCGGGAGGTTAGACAACTCCAGGCCGACGGGAAGCCCATTATCAATTTAGGTATCGGAAGCCCGGATTTGGCGCCTCATCCCAAGGTGCTTACGGCCTTACAAGATGCACTCGGGCATCAAGGGGTGCACCAGTACCAAAGCTACCAGGGAATACCTGCCCTGAGGGAGGCGATGTCGGGCTTTTACAAGAACTTTTATCAGGTAGAATTGAATCCCCAGACCGAAGTTCTCCCGCTGATGGGTTCCAAAGAGGGTATTATGCACATCAGTCTGGCTTTTCTTAATCCAGGCGATCGGGTACTCTTACCGGATCCGGGATATCCCACCTATGCCTCTGTAAGTCGAATGGTGGAAGCCGAAGCATTGACCTACTCTTTGAGCGCCGAGAACAATTGGTTTCCGGATTTGGACGCCTTAGAACAGAAAGACCTCCGTGGAGTTAAACTGATGTGGATTAACTACCCCCATATGCCCAGTGGCGCGAAGGCGGAACCGGATCAATTAAAAGCGCTTCTAAACTTTTGTAAACGCAACGAAATACTTCCTGTCAACGACAATCCTTATGGACTGATCCTAAACGATGAGCCTTTGAGTTTAATGCGGTTGGCGATGGAAATGCAAGTACCTGCCTTGGAATTGAACAGTTTGAGTAAATCCTTTAATATGGCCGGTTGGCGCGTGGGAATGCTGGTCGGTTCGGCGGATCTTATTCAAGCGGTATTGAAGGTGAAAAGCAATATGGATTCCGGTATGTTTTATGGGATTCAACAGGCTGCTGTAGCGGCACTCCAAACCGAAAAGCAATGGTTGTCTGAATTGAATAGTACCTATGCGAAAAGACGGGACGCTGTATGGACCCTTGCTCATCAATTGCAGTGCGAATTCTCGGAAAAGAGTTCAGGTCTTTTTGTCTGGGCTCAGTTGCCACAAGGGGCCAAGAACTCCGAGGCTTACATTGATGAATTGTTGTACGAGCACTCCTTATTTGTCGCTCCAGGAACAGTTTTTGGTCCCTCAGGGGAAGGATTTATACGCTTCTCGCTTTGTGTTGAGGAAGCCCGAATTCAAGAAGCTGTGCAACGTGTAAAAGCAGGTGGATCATGAAGACAGTAATCGTCAAAGGATTGGGATTAATGGGAGGATCGCTGGCCAAGGACATGAGGCCCTTGTATCCTGAAGCGGAGTTCGTTGGTATGGACGCCAAGCCGTCTCATGAGCAGAAAGCGGTCGAGTTAGGTCTTGTGGATCGCATTGGTACGGCCGATGATTTTGAGAGGGCCGATATGGTTGTTCTTTGTATTCCGGTCAATGCCTTGCCAGATGTCTTGGTCGAAGTTATGGATGCTATACATGAAGACTGTTTGGTGTGGGATACTGGTTCCACCAAGTCCCAGTTGTGTAAACGCTTGAGTAACCACCCGAAAAGACATCAATACGTCGCAGCGCATCCTATTGCAGGTACCGAAAATACCGGCCCGGAGGCTGCAATAAGTGGGCTTTTTCACGGTAAGACCAATATTGTTTGCGTGGTGGAGCGCAGCGGTTTTGAATTTCAGGAAAGGGCCCGCGAGTTGTTCCAGGCTTTGGGGATGCGTATCCGATTTATGAATACCGAGACCCACGATCGCCAGATAGCCTTTTTTTCGCATCTTTCTCACATCAGTTCATTTATGTTCGGCAAGACGGTCATGCGA
>CAZLGZ010000065.1:0-13284 GCA_964558965.1 uncultured Flavobacteriaceae bacterium | reverse complement strand
CTATGAAAAGGCTGTCTCGCATCTTAGCGATCCAAAGAGAATCCGGGTATTGAGTCGGAAACAAAAAAGGATAAGCCTCTTTAAGCTCGGGCAGTCCCTCCTCGCCTGCCCGCGCAAAGGCCTGTTCAAAACGACTAAGAGAATTGTTGATTTGGAGAGTCGCGATTTCTTTTTCCACAGGATCTTCCTGCTTACACCCAATGACGAGCAAAAGGGTCAAACTCAAAATAAGAATCCAGGGATTGTAGGCTTTTTTCATTCTTCCATTTAAGGGCATTCCGCCTTACCTTTATGGTTTACAAAAGTATTTTATTCGCACTAAACTCCCTTCAATGCAGGTAGAAAAGATTGTTCAGCATATTGTCGATTGGCTCAGTACGTATAGCAAAAACGCAGGAACTTCCGGATTTGTTGTCGGGGTTTCCGGTGGAATAGACTCCGCGGTTACCTCTACCCTATGCGCCCGCACCGGCCTGCCCTTACTGGTTCTTGAAATGCCCATTCACCAAGGGGCATCTCAGGTAACTCGGGCTTCTCAACACATCGATTGGTTGATGCAAAACTACCCCAATGTGCAAAGACAGGAAGTACAATTAACCTCGGTTTTTGATCAGCTGATTGCAGAACTACCCCCGGTAGAATCAGAAGAAAGCCGCATGATGTCTTTAGCCAACACCCGTGCCCGTCTTCGAATGACCACCTTGTATTACTTCGCTGCTTTAAAAGGATACCTCGTAGCCGGTACCGGAAACAAAGTCGAAGATTTCGGGGTCGGCTTCTACACCAAATACGGAGATGGAGGTGTCGACCTTAGCCCCATCGCCGACCTGCTAAAAAGCGAAGTCTATGCCCTTGGGGAATTCATGGGGGTTTCTGAAGCCATCATGGTTGCTCCTCCCACAGACGGTCTATGGGGCGACTCTCGAACCGATGAAGACCAGATAGGAGCAAGCTATCCTGAACTCGAATGGGCCATGGCCCAGGCCGATGCTGGGAAAAAGGCCGAGGACTTCGAGGGCCGTGAACGCGAGGTGTTTGAGATCTTTTCTCGATATAATGCAGCAAATCAGCATAAAATGCAGCCCATCCCGGTGTGCGAAATACCTCACTCCCTAAAAAGTGCAGATTAACCGGAAAAACCGCAAGTAAGACGAATAAAACCCCAATTGTATGAGGGTTTTTCTCAAAAAGTGGCAGATTTGTCTCGCAATTTGACTAATTTCCCTCTCGAATTTGTAGGGTAAAGATTATTAACTAGTCAAAAGCCACAGATTCGTTAAACAAAAACCATTAACAATGATAACAGTGCTCATCGCTGACAATCACCCTATTGTCCGGCTCGGAATTAAAAATGTGCTGGATTCCTCCGAAGGAATTCAGGTCATTGCAGACGTAGCTTCCACTTCAGAACTCTTCAAAACCCTTGAAAACATTACCCCTGACGTGGTCATGCTTGAAATGGATATTCCGGAAATCAACGGTATCGCTACCCTTCGTAAGATCAAACAAGAGTTTCCTGAAGTAAAAGTTCTGATGTACTCTGGACAATCGGAAGATGTCTATGCCCTGAGTACCATTCGTGCCGGTGCATTCGGTTACCTTTCCAAGACTTCGGAGCTCGATTATATCGTTTCTGCTGTCAAAAAAGTCAGCGAAGGAAACATGTTTATCACCAACGAATTGGCCCAGCGTCTAGCCTTTGATGAAGGCAGCCAAAAGCCACGCCGTTTCTTCCGTAAGCTATCGAGTCGTGAGGTAGAAGTGCTCAAACTACTCGCTAGTGGAAAACGCAATAAAGAGGTGGCCGAAGGTCTAAACCTCAACGAAAAAACAGTCAGTACTTACAAAGCACGCTTGATGCGTAAGCTGAATGTCGACAACCTGGTCGATCTCTTGCAGCAAGCCAAAGCTCTAGAGCTATACTAGACTTCCAACGTAAATAAGATGAGAAGAAAGCCCTGCCCTGCAGGGTTTTTTTTATGACAGTACCCGATTGAGTTGGGTATTCAGCAACTGATTCAGCTGCATATACCCCATAATTTCTTCCAAGACTTCGGGGTGGTGATCCTGAGAAGATCGAGTCGTCTTTTGCAGGTTTTCGATGCGTTGCTGAATGAGCGCACAGCGAAAATTTAAAATGGTCTCTTTGACCAACTGACCTATTCCCCTACCCTTTTCTTTAGGATAAATGTCTTTTCGCTCCCAGTCATGTAGGTTGTATCGCTGATCATCCATCACAATAGCCGAAATCTTCGAGAGCAATTCCTGGTCCTCCATACTCATCAGATCCTGCCAATTGAATTCCTCTGTAGCTTGGTACCTTTCAATCAAAGTGGAATAAATCTTTTGAAAGTCCGGATCTGAAAGCTCGATCTCATCCTCTTGCAAATCCAAAAAGATTTTTTGACTCACCTTGGCCTCGTGGGCTTCCGTGGTGAGCTGCATCTCCCCTTTATCATCCTCCCGATACACCAGGTCTTGGAACTCCTCGGTCTGGTTTCCATAAAGCAAGAGGATCTCGATGATCTTCTTTTCGAGCTGATAGAGCTGATCTACCTTTTCGGCTTTGGGTTCTTGATGAACCACTTCCATGCCCTGGGTCACCTTCGCTGCACTTCGATCTTCCGCTGACTTACGGCCTTTACGTTCCTGCAACTGCGCCAAGCTGGAATACAAAACTTGCTCCGATATACGCATCAATCCCGCGCACTCCTGCACGTAAATTTCTTGTTGAATACGGCTGGGAATCTTGGCGATACTATTGACCATATCCTGAATGGTCGCCGCCCTTTTCATGGGATCATCTCCCGCTTCGTCCATCAGAAGTTTGGCCTTGAACCGAATAAAATCCAAGGTATTCTCGGCCAGGTAATCCTGAACTTCCTGCAAACTGTGAGCCCGGGCAAAACTATCGGGATCCTGTCCTTCCGGAAAGGTACAGACCTTGACCGCCAGCCCCTGTTCCAGGATAAGATCGACCCCGCGTAAAGCGGCACGCTGCCCGGCAGCATCTCCATCAAAAAGGACCGTAATATTCTTTGTCAGACGGCTAACCAATCGAACTTGTTCAGGGGTCAAAGCCGTTCCGCTGGAGGCCACCACATTTTCGATCCCTTTCTGGTAGAATTGAATGACATCCGTATAGCCCTCGACCAAAAAACAGTTGTCTTCCTTGGCAATAGACTTTTTGGCGTAGTAGATCCCGTAGAGCACCTTGCTCTTGTGGTAAATATCACTCTCGGGGGAATTCAGGTATTTGGCTGCCTTTTTGTTCTGATCCAGAATACGGCCACCGAAACCCAGCACCCGTCCGCTCATGGAATGAATCGGGAAGATCACCCGACCCCGAAAACGGTCGATATAGCGCTGCTCCCCTTCTTTGTCGTCCCGAGCAATGCTGAGGCCTGTTCCGGTCAAAAATTCACTTTGGTAGCCTTTCTCTAGAGCTGTCTTACTGAATTCATCCCAGGATTCCCCGCAGTATCCCAACTGAAAAAAACGAATCGTCTCTTCGGTAAAACCTCTTTCCTTGAAATAAGTCTGCCCAATGGCCCGGCCACCCTGGCTTTCCCAAAGGTGATCCTGAAAGTAATCCCGGGCATATTCCGAAACCAGAAAGAGGGACTCTCTTCTGTCCGCTTTCTGCTTTTCTTCATCCGTTTGCTCGGTTTCTTCTATTTCAATTTGGTATTTCTTGGCCAGGTAGCGAATGGCTTCAGGATAGCTGTAGTGCTCGTGTTCCATCAAAAAAGCCACCACATTCCCCCCTTTGCCACTACTGAAGCTTTTCCAGATCTGCTTGATCAGGGACACCATAAAACTAGGAGTCCGTTCATCCGTAAATGGACTGAGGCCTTTGAAGTTTGAGCCCGACTTTTTCAGTTGAACAAAATCTCCAATGACCTCCTCCAAACGGGCGGTTTCAAAAACTTGGTCGATGGTGGATCTAGAAATCAAGGGTGCAAATTAGCAAACCTAAATTTACTAGATCGCGCCTACATATCGAAGCGTAGTCCCAGAGAAATAAGATTTTGATCGACCGCTGCATTCGTAAAGAAGGGGCTCAACTCGTAGCGGGTGTAGACCAATACCCCACCAACACCAGCGTATAGATGAAGTCCGTACACAAAATCTCCGGTATTGTAGTCCCGCTTTAACTTGTCTTTAATACGCTCCCCGTCCTGATCATACTTCAGTTTTTGACGAGTCCCGATATTCAGCCCAGCATAGCCCCCAAAACCCAATCTAAATTGGCGGTGAATCGAGTAGCGAATACGGTCATTTCTTTCTCGAACACGTGAAGGGCCAATTTCAAAAGTGACCGGAATGATCAGGTTATCCATTCGCAGTTTGGACTTGCGCACATTGAACCCTGGATCGATGAGCTCGGTCTGGTCTCCGTTGGTCACAAAGATGCGGTTGCCCTCCGGGCTCAAGCCATTGAATTGGAAAGAAAGTCCGTAGTGGAAACGCAGCCAGTTGCTGTTTTCAAAAACACGGGTTCTCCACTGCCATCCCAGTTCAAAAAAGCGGCTGGATCCGATTTCGTAAGGGGAACCGCTTCCGGCATCACCTCCGACGATAACATCATTGAGTCCAAAGGCCATCACCAAGTCAGAGTAAGTGCGGCGATCGTATTTGACCTTGTTCTTCCACTCGTTGTTCTTGATACTGAAACCAAAGAACTGCTCATTGTCGTCCTCATCACCATTGCCCCATCCAAATCGGATCTGGGTATAAGCGGCTGTATCACTGCGCTGAAGTTTTAATTCTTCCCCCTTATTCCGCTCTAAAAGGGCTATCTGATTATCGACAATAGCGATGCGGTTTTCGATATTCAAAGCGCGTTTGCGTGCGTATTCTTCCTTTTCTTTCTGAGCCTGGTCCTGGGTGATTTCACCTTTTTGCAGGCGCTTTTCCACTCCTTCAATTTCGGCCTTTAGCGCCGCTTTTTCCTGCTCCTTAATTTTCTCTTTTTTCAGGTTCAAAGCCCTGATTTTGCTCTCGTAATCTGTGGTTTGTGCATAGCTGCTTCCCAAGGATAAAAGGCATAGGAAGAGAAACGAAATTCGTTGAATTGATTTCATGTTTTTGAATTTTGATTGATGATTGATTGATGAATAAACTCTGTTTATTGATTGCGTTGAGCGACCGCCGTGCTCACTTTTTGAAAGCTCTCTTTGAGCGAATCGTAAAGGCGGTCTCTAAAGTTTTTATCGTTATCCAGTTCATACTCTGCCTGGGCCAGTAGAGCCATTGGATCCAGGTAAAGAGAATCCTTGCGATTAAGACTGCGCTCAGCCAACAATTCAGCCTGGGCTAACCTTAGGAGGGAGTCCACTTCCTGATCAGTTACGCGGTTTCCGTTTGACTCAAGGGCCAGTACTTCCTCCAAGAGGCTTTTTGATTTTTCTTCAATAGCCTGTTCTAGCGTACTTTCTTTGTCGGTTTGTGCCTCAGCGATGGCTGTGGTCAGCTCCTCTTTTTTAGGCAGATCGTCAAGAGCAACCGGCTCGGGCATTTCTTCGCCTAAGTCCGCTTCAACTTTCGATTCAACGGGTGGCTCTTCAACGGGCAATACAGCGACCTCTTCAGGAGACTCTGTCTTCTCGATTGTGCGTGGATTCGTCGGTTGCAGAGCCTCTTCAACCAACTGCGTCTCAATAGCGGCCCCCTCATCAGCCGAATTGCCAAACCAGAATAAAGAAGCAATGCCCAAAAGCACCAGGAATACCGCGGCCCATCGCCATTGATAAAAGGTAAAAGCCCTTTTTTGCGAAGAACTGTTCTCAGGATCCAATTCTTCTTCTACACGATCCCAAAGCTCTGGCCTCGGAGAGAGTCTTCTCTCCCTCAGCTTCTCGCTAACCGATTTTTCCCATTCATCCTGTTTCATACCCTTTAATTTTTTGTCCCGCTTCGTTCCAAATAGTGCGGACCCAGTAAATCCTGAATCATTTTTCTCGCTTTGAACAGCTGCGATTTTGAGGTGCCTGGGCTAATTCCCAGCAACTCTCCTATTTCGGGATGTGAATAGCCCTCCACGCTGTGAAGAACAAAAACCACTTTATAACCTTCGGGAAGACGATCAATAATTTGCTGAATGTAATCCAGCTCTAAATTATCACTCGAGCTTACTGCACTTGGCTCTGCTGCAGTCAACTGGTCCTCGTCATACACCACAAACTGTTTCTTTCTCAAAAAACTGATGGATTCCCGAACGGCAATTCGCCGAATCCAGCCTTCAAAACTCCCCTTGTGTTCAAAATCTCCAAGGTGTTTAAATACCTTGACAAAGGTCATCACCATGACATCCTCCGCATAGTGCATGTCTTTGATATACTGCCTACAAACCGAAAGCACTAATGGTGAATAGCGGTCATAAATCCATTGCTGGGCCCGACGATCCCCTCCTGCTGCTTTGCGGATCGAGAGTTTTTCGGTTCCATGAATGGAAAATAGGCTCACAAGTGGTGTTTTTTGGCTTGTTTATTTGATAGACGCAACACCCCTGCCAAAAGGTTGCCTGAAGACGAAAAAAAATTAAATTTTCCGGTCCACAACATAATTCACCATCAGGTGAAGGGAGGTTTTGTAGGGAGACTCAGGGTAAGTAGAAAGCAATTGCAGGGCCTGGTCTTTGTATTCCATCATTTTGGATTCGGCATACTCCAAACCGCCCTTCTCTTTAACAAAGGCAATGACTTCCCGCACTCGCTTTTTGTCTTTGTTGTGGTTTTTGACCGAATTGATCAGCCACTTTTTTTCTTTGGCCGTGCTCTGGTTCAGTACATGAATCAGAGGCAAGGTCATTTTTTGTTCTTTGATATCGATCCCCGTGGGTTTACCGATTCTCTGGCTGCCATAATCAAAGAGGTCATCTTTGATCTGAAAGGCCATCCCGGCCAACTCACCAAAGAGGCGAAATTTTTCGATTTCTTCCTCAGCTTCTGGCTTGACCGAACACGCGCCAATGGCGCAACAGGCAGCGATCAATGTGGCCGTCTTTTGACGAATGATATCGTAGTAGACTTCTTCTGTAATGTCGAGACGTCTCGCCTTTTCAATTTGAAGAAGTTCTCCTTGGCTAATTTCGCGGACAGCGCCAGAGATGATCCGGAGCAAATCAAAATCATTGTGCTCTACAGAAAGTAAGACCCCTTTTGAAAAGAGAAAGTCCCCAACCAAAACAGCAATCTTGTTCTTCCAGAGGGCATTGATCGAAAAGAATCCGCGGCGTTTGTTGCTGTCATCGACCACATCGTCGTGGACCAAGCTAGCGGTGTGAATCAGCTCAATAATCGAGGCCCCGCGGTAGCTGCGGTCGTTAATTTCGCCCTCCCCCAACATTTTGGCCACCAGGAACGTGAACATGGGTCGCATTTGCTTCCCTTTGCGGTTAACGATATAATAAGTGATACGGTTGAGAAGGGCCACCTGAGAAATCATGGAATCCCGAAACTTGTCTTCGAAAAGATCCATTTCCCGGGCGATGGGTTCCTTAATTTGAGCGACAACGTTCAATACCTTCCCTCTAGAATTCAGGGTATAAAAATAGGCAAAATACCGCCTAAAATTACGCTTCCTTCTCTACTGATTTGTTCGCCAGCTGTCCGCAGGCCGCATCGATGTCTTGTCCGCGTGATCGGCGCACGGTCACGGTAATCGAAGCCTTCTCCAATGTATCGACGTAAAGGTCAATAGCGGCTGCATCCGCCTGCTGAAAAAGAGGGTCCCCGATTGCGTTGTATTCGATTAGATTCACCTTGCTGGGTACCGCTCGGCAAAAGCGCACTAACGCTTGTGCATCCTTCGACTGATCATTGATTCCCTTCCAAACCACGTATTCAAAGGTGATGGGTCGCCCGGTCTGCTCATACCAGTACTTAAGGGAATCCAGCAAATCCGGGAGAGGAAATCGCGTTGTAAAAGGCATGATGCGGTTCCGCGTTTCTTCGATAGCAGAATGCAAGGAAACGGCCAGATTGAATTTAAAAGGCTCTTCTGCCAGTTTTTTAATCAACTTGGGAATTCCCGAAGTGGAAACCGTAATCCGTTTGGCCGCCATCCCGAGTCCCTTTGGTGAACAAATTTTCTCTATGGAGGAAATTAGGTTCGGGTAGTTCATCAAAGGCTCCCCCATCCCCATAAAGACAATGTTGGAAAGAGGACGACCGTAGTAGCTTTGGCTTTGGGTGTTCAGGGTAACCACCTGGTCATAAATTTCGCCAGGCTCCAAATTGCGCATGCGCTTCAAACGGGAGGTGGCACAAAAAGTACAGTCCAAACTGCACCCGACCTGACTGGACACACAGGCCGTTGATCTGGTGTCTGTAGGTATTAATACCGATTCCACGACAAACCCATCGTGTAGACGCACCGCGTTCTTGATAGTACCATCAGAACTCCGCTGCAGCTTATCCACTTCAATAGCCTGAATGGCATAGTTTTCATCGAGCCACTGCCGAAGGTCCTTCGGCAAATTGGTCATGTCTTCAAAAGTACGCGCCGATTTGTTCCAGAGCCATTCGTATATCTGATTGGCACGAAAAGAAGGTTGGCCCTGCTGGACCAATATCCGGGTCAGCTCTTCCTTCGGAAGCGAGCGAATATCCCTGACCCTGCCCATAAGTTCTTAGAGGATCAACATGGCATCACCATAAGAGTAGAAGCGGTAGCCTTCCAAAATGGCCTGTTTGTACGCTTTCTTCATCAAATCGTGCCCCATAAAGGCCGATACCATCATCAACAAGGTTGATTTAGGTAGGTGAAAATTGGTAATCATCGCATCAGCAATGCTGAATTCATAAGGAGGAAAGATGAATTTGTTGGTCCATCCTTCAAAAGTATTCAAAGAGCGTTCTGAAGAAACGGCACTCTCCAATCCACGCATCACGGTAGTACCAACGGCACACACCTTTCTCTTTTGGCTTTTGGCGTTGTTCACGATCTCGGTCGCTCTTTCATCAATCACCAATTCCTCACTGTCCATTTTGTGTTTGGAAAGATCTTCCACTTCTACCGGATTGAATGTTCCCAATCCAACGTGAAGAGTCACTTCCGCAAAATCAATCCCTTTGATCTCAAGACGCTTTAGGAGGTGCTTAGAAAAGTGAAGACCCGCTGTAGGGGCTGCAACAGCTCCTTCGTGCTTAGCGTAGATCGTCTGGTAACGCTGTTCATCTTCGGGCTCTACATCGCGCTTGATGTACTTGGGTAATGGCGTTTCTCCAAGCTCACGCATCTTGCGTCTAAAATCGATATAGGAACCGTCATACAAGAAACGCAAGGTACGTCCACGTGAAGTCGTGTTATCGATGACCTCTGCTACCAAGCTTTCGTCTTCTCCGAAGTACAACTTGTTTCCGATACGGATCTTACGTGCCGGATCAACAAGTACATCCCAAAGGCGTTGTTCTTCGTTGAGTTCTCTCAATAAGAAAACCTCAATACGAGCTCCTGTCTTTTCCTTATTACCAAAAAGACGCGCCGGGAATACCTTGGTATTGTTCAAACACATCACGTCACCCTCATCGAAATAATCGATCAGATCTTTAAACATTTTGTGTTCTATTTTCCCTGTCTCACGGTGGATGACCATCAATTTGGACTCGTCCCGGTTTTCAGCAGGGTATTCGGCTAGTAATTCTTGTGGTAATTCGAAATTAAAATTAGATAGCTTCAAAGGTTCTCGATTTTAGCCCGCAAATATACAATCCGGGCTACCCCCTTGTCAAGTAAATGGGAGTTTAATTGCCTAAAGCCCTTATTCTTCCTCTACCCAGAGGCCTAAGGCGGCCCAATCTTTCCAGAAATCCGGATAAGATTTAGAAACTACACCCGCCTCCAAAATGCGCATTTTTGCCTTTTGACACAGTGGCGCAAAAGCCATGGCCATCCGGTGGTCGTGGTAGGTTTCTATATCGACCTGTTGTACGGTGGACAGATCTCCTTCAAATGCTTTTAGGTGAAGGGAGCGGTCAGTGATTTCGACCTCAGCACCAAATTTCTCGAGCTCTGTCTTCATGGCGGCCAAGCGATCCGTTTCTTTAATCGGCAAGGTGTGCAACCCCGTCATATCACAGCGCATTCCAAGACCGAGACAACTCACTGCCAAAGTCTGAGCAATGTCCGGAGCATCTTTGAGGTCGGCCTCAAAAACCGAATTCGCTTCTCTTTCTTTGCTTAGTAATACCCCTTGATCTTCGTAGCGGGTTACTACACCGAAGGCCTCGTATAGCTCTGCTAAAACGCGATCGCCCTGCAAAGAGTCTTCCCTTAATACCGACAAATGCATTTGGCTACCGACCGGGGAAAGAGCGATCAGACTGTAGTAATAACTCGCCGCACTCCAATCCGATTCGACCGCCTGACTCTGGACAGCTATATCCGCTTGGGGTTCTACTCGAATTCGTTGCCCTTCAAAGTGGGTCCCTACCCCTATTCGCTCCAACAAACTAAGGGTCATCTCTAAATAAGGCCGAGAGGTGATCTCGCCGATTAATTCGATCTCAAGACCTTCAGGAAGGGAGGGGGCGATCAATAACAGAGCCGAAATGTACTGGCTACTCACCTTGGCAGGAATTTGCACCTGCTTTTGGGTCAGTGCCTTTCCCGTGATTTTTAAGGGAGGAAAACCTTCCTCACCGACATAGTCTATCTGAGCCCCCATAGAGCGCAAGGCTTCCACCAAAATACCGATGGGCCTTTCCTTCATGCGGTGCGAACCTGTCAGCACCACTTCACGACCGTTCTGAGTGGCTAAAAAAGCCGTCAAAAAACGCATTGCGGTACCGGCATGGTGAATATCGACCTCCGGAGCATCCGGTGAAGACAAGGCGCGCTGCATAAAGCGAACATCGTCTGCATTGGATAAATTGGTCAATTCCAGGTTGGAATAAAACGCCTGAAGAATAAGCAGACGATTTGACTCACTTTTGGAGCCCGTCAAGCGGACCCGTCCTTTCAACACACGTTCTTGTTGTTCTCCTAAAACGACCTTCATATTGCAGACCAGATCAACTGAACTGGCTCAAATTTGATTAAGAGGCTAAATTACGTCTTTACCAAGACAATCTTTTCTTGATTTTTGACCAAAACCTGATTAAAAAATTCTTTTAGGGCAGGGTAATAATCCGGAGAGTAGGTGGAATAGTTTAAATTCAGATTACATTGCAATTGAATTTGACGCCCAACTTGGGACAAACTAAACTGAAAAATTCCACTATTCTGAGGCAAAGCGAGCTGGTAGGACTCCGGCATGTGCTCTACTTCAAACCCTTCCGGCAAATCAATATTGATTAAGAATCGGTTTTGTCTTGGGTAACCCAATTCGATCGTATAAGCTCTTTCTTCTGCCGTAAAGGGATTATTGGTAATTTCCATATACAACATCGGGTTGAGGTAGTATTTTCCTGAAATTTCTTCCAGCACATTCTCCTTATAAAAAGAGTACTTCTGGTTGAGAGGCTGGGTCAATTGTTTCAATTTCCCAAAGGACAAAGAGTCTATTTCGATATTCCATCCGGACTCCATGCGTTCTACATAAGATTCTTCGCTTCCGCTAAAATATCCAGCCCGGGTCATATAGGCGGAATGTCCTCCAAACCGAGAGTTACAATGCCCTTCCAATTCACCCGACTCCTCCAGTTTAGCATTGATCATGGTGGTTTCGGAAGCCTTAATCAAGGGATATAAATTCACCCGACTGGAGCGTCCTCCCTCTCCTACTCGACGTCCAACCCAATTCAAGGTTCTCAGTGGAAGAATATTGGGAATCGAAAGGGGATCAGTGGCATCCAACAAAAAGCGATTGCCTTCAATTTCTGCAGAGGCAATGACGTAATTAAACCCATCGATTGTCGGAAACATGGGAACACCATTTTGACGGGTACTGACCAAGACAGGATAAGCCGAAATACCCGCAGAATTGAGCATAGAAACCAAGAGTAGATTGATATCCGCAACGCTCCCTTTACCATTCATATAGGCCGAGCGGACTCCCTGATCCGCATAAACCCCGTAGTTCTGATTCCATTGCACTTTACTCTTGACCTGATTAAAGACGGCGTACATCAGGTTGTAGGGGTTGGAATACTCTTGTCGCAGAGCTTCCACATCCGCTTTGTAAAAACTATTTTTCCGCAGTTCTCCGCCAAACCCTTGCGTTTTATAGATAGATTCGGCTACATTCTCCCAAGACTTGGCAAAACTCTCGTACATGACCCCTGGAATTTCGACCGACACAATCTCGTAATTCATGCCCAAGCGGTAATTGTCCATATTGGCGACAAAACTCTCTTCTACCAAGGGCTCGATATCATCCAATTTGAAGGTCATCTCTTTGGATGCGATCCCAATTGAATTGTTTAAACGCGAGCTGGTCAAAGGCTTTATATAACGAGACCCTTTTTGTACCTGGTTGTATTTGAACCACTCCAGGATACTCATTTTAGCAAACAGTTTTTTTACCGGAATATCCTCCTGAAATACAAACTCGTCAATACTGTAGTAAAAAGGAGAACTGATTTTGTATTTGTATTCCAAAACACTGCCTTCCTTGGCCTCTGGCATCGTAAACTTTCGCAGTATAATGTTTTCTGACTGCTCTTCGGTAAAAATCGATTCCTTCCCCAGCTTCGTTTTTACCACTTTCCCATCCACTAAGTTGTAGGTATAGCCTTTGAGATCCGAGAAGCGTTCGACCCGACTTCCGAATTTGGACAAGGGAATACTTTTAGAAGCGTACTCCAGCCCGTCGTTGGTGTAAATTTTAATTTTTTCGTGGATCTCGGTATTCAATAAGAACCCCTTTCCCTCTAAATACTCGTAATAGGTATAGCGGTACTTGTAAAGGTATGCGGCAGCGACACTACTGTCTTTGGCATAAACCTTTTCTTGAACCTCGGCCAAATCCTCTTTACCGAATTTGACCTCTTGGGCATTCAGACCGATAAAAAAGAGCATGACTAGAAGGAACAACACAGGTTGCTTTTTCATAAATGTGGTTTTTTGGTGGTGGTTAATTCATCGTACCTACAAGAAATTCGCAGTACGATGTGGTTTTTTTTTGCAGAAGTGAAAGTGTGGTTATTTAAGTGGTTTGGTTTTGCTTCAAGGTAGTATTCTTTTGAAGGATGACCAAAAGAAATACCGGGGCAAAAACCCCAGAAAAACAAAGGAAAACCGCAGATAAACCCCCTAGTTTTCCTTGTTTTTGAGTTTGGGATTGTTGTGGTGCCGATCGTGGTCCCGTTTGCTCTTCAAATCCATTTTACGGTCAAA
>CAZLGZ010000064.1:10070-13363 GCA_964558965.1 uncultured Flavobacteriaceae bacterium | reverse complement strand
TGTTGAAATCGTCGACCGCAGTCACGGCATGGTCCGAACTGAAGTGGTCGACAGCGGAAGTGGTTCTCACCTGGGCCACGTTTTTCCCGATGGCCCGGCTCCTACCGGTCTGCGGTACTGCATGAACTCTGCCTCCATGATCTTTGTTGCGGACGGAGAACCCCTACCCGATCTGGTCAAGGAGTGGCAAGAAAAATTTGGAAAGTAATTTTTAGAGAGGTCTCCCAGTTCAGGAGGCCTTTTTCTTTATTTGGCTACTTAGCTGTACCTTAAACGAGATTACTCATCACAATAGCAGCCTATGAAATTCTGTAAAATATACATCGCGGTTCTTTTACTCTCCCTTTGTTCTGGTGCATTCTCAGTCTATGGGCAGCACTCCCACGACCAAAATGGTTGGCACCATTGGGAACTCCCGAGTAAGGATCCAGACCGCATTATCTTGACTTTTAACGGCGACCCGGCCAGTAGTCGTGCGGTTACCTGGCGAACCGACACCACCATTACCAAGGCAGTTGCCCAAATTGCGGTAGCCAAGGTCAACTCGACATTTCAAGCGACAGCAACGAGCCAAGAAGCCAACACAGAAACCTTCGATTTAGGTCTGTACAAGCGTAACCAATCCTACAAGGTGCATTACCACAGTACCGTCTTTGAAGGCCTTGAACCCGACACCCAATACGTATACCGAGTAGGCGATGGGGACCAGTACTGGTCGGAGTGGATTCAGTTTAGAACGGCTAAAAAGGGCTATTCCCGCACCCAATTCGTCTACTTTGGAGATGCCCAAAACGGCGTATTAGAGCATTGGTCCCGGGTGATCCGAAAGGCCTATCAGACGGCTCCAGATGCAAGCTTTGTCATTCATGCCGGGGATCTGATCAACGACGCGCACAAAGACCAGGAATGGGCCGAGTGGTACAAAGCCGGAGGGTTTATCCACAGCCAATGGACAGCCATCCCCGTGGTCGGGAATCACGAGTTTTGGCACCTGAAAAATAGAGAAGGGCGCATGCTTTCGATTCAATGGAGGCCTCAATTCACTCTCCCTGTCGAAGAAGAGCTCGATCCCAAATTACACGAAACCGTGTATACCGTGGATTACCAAGATGTCCGCATTATTGTGCTGAACTCCAACGATCTGTTAGAAGAGCAAACCGAGTATGTGCGCAAGCAGTTAGAAAGCTCCACCGCCAAGTGGAATATTTTGACTTGCCACCACTCCATTTTTGCACCGGCTGTTGGGCGGGATTTTCAGTTCGCACGAGAAAACTGGAAACCCCTATTAGACAAATACAATGTAGACTTGGTCCTCAACGGCCACGATCATACCTACGCCAGAGGCCATGTACCTTTTCGATTTGCCGAGAAAGGCCCCAGCGAAGATTTGGGTACCGTCTACGTGACCTCCGTCAGTGGTCCTAAACAGTACGACCTCGACAAGGATCAACTCGAAGGCTATGGTGTTCAGGGGTACCAGCTGGATCAAACGGGCGAACAAACCCAATTCTATCAGGTGATTACTGTTGAAGGCAACAAGCTGACTTATATCGCTTACAATGCGCTTGGGGAAGAACACGACCGCATTGTTATCAAGAAGAATTTTAAATCCGGTAAAAAGAAGTTAGTCGATTAAGCCTTCAGGTATTCAATCAGCATAATATTGTTACCCACGGTATCATTTAAGACGGCTGTTTTCACTTCTCCCATTTCTTTGGGTTCTTGTAGAAATTCTACACCCAAGGCTAGGAGCCTGTTGTATTCGGATTGCACATCATCCACATCGAACTGGGTATAAGGATAGTTCGCCTCCAACAAGGCGTCCTGATAGACTTTACAGGGTTCAAAATGAAGAGGACCAGGTTCGAGAAGAATTTCTGGACCCTCCGGCAGGTCTTTTGACAAAAGGGTAATCCAACGGTTTCCTCCCCCCATATCTACATTTTTATGGACGACAAAACCCAGCTTGTTGGTATAAAACTCTAAAGCCTTTAGCTGATCCCGGACTGGAATACTGATTAGTGTTACTCTCATAATTCATTTATTGAGGTTATCCTTTAAAGTTCTGGAAAAATGAACAACCAACCATACATGTACCCCTTGAATAGAGATTTCATTATTTTCATCTTTTGAAGTTATGATGTCTCTTAAAAAAATCAGTTTTGCACTAAGCTTACTATTGGCCCTGGCCTCCCTTTATTTCTGGAAGCAGGAACTCATGGAGTATTTGGCACCGGCCGTGATCGGAAGTCTTTTGTTTTTGGCTTTGGGATTCAACCGCTCCAGTCAGCTCAAAGGTTTCGCCTTTACCGTTTTGATCTTTGCAGCGGTGGCCGCTTCTCTCTTTTACCCCCAGGCCTTCCTCGAAATCAACGGATTTAAATTGAGCGAGCTGATCGTACCCCTCTTGATTATCATCATGTTTGGTATGGGAACCTCCATCGGGATCCAGGACTTTGTCGGGGTGGTTAAAATGCCCAAAGGAGTCCTGGTGGGCCTGCTGGCCCAATTCACCATCATGCCCTTTATCGGCTTTGGTTTGGCTCGGTTGTCGGATTTACCTCCCGAAATTGCAGCTGGTATTATTCTGGTGGGATGTTCCCCCAGTGGTTTGGCCTCGAATGTGATGGCCTATATTTCTGGTGCGAACCTGGCCCTTTCGTTAACCCTGACTGCCGTAGCCACCTTGCTATCGCCCATACTCACACCCTTTTTCATGCAACTCTTGGCTGGGGAGCTCGTGCCTATTGACTTTATGTCGATGTTCTGGAGTATAATCAAGATTGTGATTCTCCCCATCATGGCCGGTCTTCTTTTCAATCATTTTGCACATGGTAAAATGGGGTGGCTTGACAAGTTGATGCCCAAAATTTCGATGGCAGCCATTGCCATCATCATCACCATTATCACGGCCTCCGGAAGGGATTCCCTGCTCTCTATTGGCCTGGTTTTAATTGGCGTGGTTCTTGCCCATAATCTTTCAGGTTATGCCTTGGGTTACTTCGGTAGTAAGCTGTTTGGTTTGGACGAAAAATCAGCGCGAACAGTGGCCTTTGAAGTGGGTATGCAGAATGCCGGACTGGCTTCGGGAATTGCTTTAGAAATGGGCCGCCTGGCAACCATGGGGCTGGCACCCGCGGTTTTTGGCCCACTCATGAACATCACCGGTTCTTCCCTGGCGACGATCTGGCAACGCAAAAAAAGCTGAAAATGAAATACGGGTTCTTGCTTCTCTTTTTGTCTGTGCTGGGGCTCAATGCCCAGACCTATGAAGATACCGTACGGGCATACCA
>CAZLGZ010000064.1:0-9970 GCA_964558965.1 uncultured Flavobacteriaceae bacterium | reverse complement strand
TTCGAATTGGAACTCTACAAAGACCTCAGTTTTCAGGGCCGTCTCAAGTACCGGGATATCCTCTTTTTACCTTTTACCGATTTGACCAATGGGAACGGTAGTTATGGAGGAGGTCGTTACATGAACATCAAGATTCCCAAAGGAGATACGGTGATTTTGGATTTTAACATGACTTATCACCCGTACTGCGTCTACAACCCGGTGTATTCCTGCCCTATCCCCCCTGCGGTCAATCATTTAGAAGTGGCAATCAAAGCCGGAGTCCAGCTAAATAAGAAGAAATAAAAAGCCCCCATAAAGGGGGCAGCTGCAAGTTGAGTTAGTCTCCATCTTTGACAGCTAATTCGTTTAACGAGGACAAAACTTATCTACAGGTTTATAATAGACGTAGAAGAAGGCTGTTTGTCACAGTTTTAGCCAATATTTAACATCTACCACTGCCAATCTGTTAATTCTGCCCCCTCTGCATTTTGATGTCTCTATTTATGCAGGCCGATTTTTGGAGATATCCCATAGGAATTACCAAAAGAGGACTCTACTTTTAAATCATTGTAAATCAAAGTAGTAGTTCTATGAATAAGCACGCATTCAACAGAAGAGATTGGTTGAGAACAAGTTTACTATCGGCGGGAGGTGCCTTGGCTATGCCTCACTTGACCTTTGCCTCCTCCGCTCAGTTCGAAGTCACTCTCGACCAAGACCACAACGCCATTTACAGTCCTTTCTTCAAGGAATTCCTTCCGGATAACCCCTGGGAACTCCCTGCCCTGAAGGCCAAGCTAAACGCCAACGAAAATCCTTACGGGCCTTCTCCAATGGCCCTGGACGCTGTAAAGCAGCACGCGGCGGGCGGCAACCGCTATGCCTGGAGAGAGTTGTTTGCCCTTATTGATAAGATTGCCACATACGAAGGGGTCGAATCCGAGCAGGTCATTATGGGCCCCGGATCTTCCGATCTACTCGAAAAATTTGGAATGCTCTCTTTCTTAAAAGGAGGAAATGTCATTTCGGCTGACCCTGCTTATATGTCCCTGGTCCGAGTGGCCGAAGCCATGGGAGCAAAATGGAAAGGAATTCCCCTCAAAAACGATTGGTCACACGATTTAGAGGCGATGGAAGCTGCCATAGATTCAGACACCCGTCTGGTCTACATCTGCAACCCCAACAACCCCACCGGCAGCTTGACGGATGCTGCAAAGCTGAAGGATTTCTGTGCAAGAGTTTCAGAAAAGGTACCCGTATTTGTCGATGAAGCCTATCTCGATTTCTTAGAAGATGGCCATAAACAAAGTATGGTGGATTTGGTGGCCCAGGGCAAGAATGTCATTGTCGCCAGAACTTTTTCTAAAATCTACGGCATGGCCGGTCTTCGTGTTGGCTATGCGGTCGCTCCTAAAAAAACCATTGAAGGGGTTCAAAAAATCACCCGCGGCGGAATGGGCATCTCTTTACCATCGGTTTATGCGGCTATTCAAGCGATGGACGACAAAGCCTTTATTGACCGTTCCCGCAAGCTGAATGCAGAAAGCCGGGAATTTGTGTATGCAACCTTAAAGGAAATGGGAATTGATTACGTCCCCTCATCGACCAGTTTTATCATCTTCCCTATCGAAATGGATGGAAAGGCCTTTCTCAATAAAATGCAGGCAGAACAAGTCGGCGTAAGGGCCTTCTCGTTTATGAACAAGAACTGGTGTCGCGTCAGTATGGGAACCTTAGAAGAGATGCAAACATTTGCAGGGGCACTGAAGAAAGTTCTGGTTTAAGCGATGGAGAAAACCCTGGTCTTTTTTCTTTTTATTCTCACAGGCTACCTCCTGAAGACCAAGTTTCAATCGAAGGAAGAAACCCTGGGAATAAAAAAAATCATCCTCAATCTGGCCCTGCCAGCCACCATTTTTATGGCCTTGCTGAGTATTGAGGTCAATCAACAACTGCTCTTACTTCCTGTACTGAGTTTGGGATTGAATCTCTTGCTATTCCTCGGTAGTCCCTGGATGGGTCGTCTTGCGGGTATAGGGAGGGGAAGCGCCGAAATGCGGACCGTTCGCCTCTTGATTCCCTCCTTGGCTCCGGGATTATCATGCTTCCCGTTCGTGTTGGAGTATTTAGGAGAAGAAGGATTGGCCAAAGTGGCGATGGCAGACCTGGGGAATAAAGTGTTTGTTCTTTTTGTGCTCTTTTGGGTCGCCATGCTCTGGCACCGCAATACCTCCTCAGAGGTTACCCCGTCTGGCACAACTAAACCGGGCGCTCTTTTAAGGCGTTTTATCTCAGAACCGGTCAACCTCTTTATTTCGGCCGCACTCTTGCTTTTGGCCCTCGGGATTGACTTTAGCAGCCTACCACTGGTCCTTCAAGACACACTGGGTCGCCTCGGCGGAATCATGACGCCCTTGGTCCTGCTTTTTATTGGCTTATCGGTGAAGATCAAAAGAGAACAATTCAGAACTCTTTTTGCTCTACTGAGTTTAAGAGCGGCCTCTGTCTTTGTTCTGGTTGCCTCCATCCTCTTTACGACCGGTTTGTCGGCACGAGTGGAAGTCTTATTGCTGTTGTGTTTTTCGCTCAGTGCGTGCAGCTTTTGGCCTTTTGCGCATATCACAACCGTAAGCCGCTTGGAAGAAAACAGACTTACGGTAGAGCAGACTTTTAACCCGGCTTATGCGATTAACCTTTTGGCTTTGTCTTTTCCGATGTCCACGGTACTCATTCTTGGCGTACTCAATAGCGGAAGTTCCCTGACCAATCCCTGGAACCTGATTCTGATAGGCGGAGCCTTGGCTTGTCTTGGTCTTATCGTTTCCCCGAATAAGATCAAAATCAATAGTCTATTGAAACTTTCGCCTGATTTCCGAAGTACGTTTAAAATCAGTAGACCCAGAAAACGAACGGCTCACGCCAAATAGTTTGGTTTTCAGAATAGTAGATAAAAAAACCCTCTCGGGACGGAGAGGGTTGATTGTAGAGTATCTCTTTTTTCTTTCGATAGCTAATTCAATTGAAAAATGAGGACAAACCTTACCCTACTAATGCCTTTTTGCAAAAATAGGGCCTCATTTTCAGGGGTTTTGCTAAAGCATTCCCAAATTAGACCAAACGCTTATATTTTCCGCAGACTCCAAATTTCATCAATGGGTGAACCTTTGCTGCTCTTTCCGCTGTGCCGCCAATCGCCATTTTCGAGGGCGTAATTGAACTCCAAACTTGCCCCGACCCTCGTGTTGTCTCGAGAAAAGAACTCGATATTCTCGGTGTACTTGCCGTCAAGCGTCGTATAAGTCCCCCCACCAGTTCCCATAAATTGCTTGGTTTCGGTATTGTAGGCAATCCATTGAAAACGGGTTCCTGAAAGGATTTTCATGGTTTTTCGCGGGCGGTTGGTGTCGCGTTTTTGCATAACACCATTGCGCACTCGGCCCGAGATCAACCAGGCTCCGGCAAGATCCCCCGGTCCTCCCTTGTCAAGTCGCTTCCAAACCTGATCCCGACCGACAATTTTCAGGCTTTCTTCTTGAAGATCAATCGCGAAAGAGATAGACGTTCCTACCCGTTCCGGGTAATCGGTATCAAACTCGACGGTTTCGGTCAGGGTGTTCCCTTCCAAGCTCCAAAGCCCACCGTTGGTCGAAATAAAGGCCCCGTCGCTCTGCGCATAGATGGTATTGACTTGAAAACCATCAGCAAAGATGACGACAGACCGCACGGCCACCCCTTTCTCTGAAGTATATTCAGCCTCCCAGGCTCCTTTCAGGTCTTGGGCGTTGACCGAAAAGTGAAGCCCTACCGCCAGCAAAAGCAGGCTGAGCATGCGTATTTGATTCAATGATTTCATATTCGTTTACTTTTCTCATAAGGTACGAAATCACGTTCTCCTCCTCCAAAAAAGGGTAGATTGTACCTTTAAACCCACCAAAGAAACCAGCATGAAGAAGTACACCAAGATCTTCTATATCGTTTTGCGCCTCTTTATTGGAGTGGTGATGATCAATGGAGGTATTTATAAGTTCTCGGAACCCCGGCCTTCCTTAACGGAAGTCGTGGAGACGGTAGAAGAGCTCCAGGAGTCGAACAATACGAATGAACTCAAGAAATCGCTTTACATCAGAGGCATGCAGCAGACGGGCTACTTTTGGGAAGTACTAGGGGTTTGCGAAATCGTCTTTGGCCTTTTGCTCCTCCTCCAGGGAACAAGCTTTGTCGGAGCCATACTGCTCTTGCCGATCACCTTTCACATCTTTTTTTACCATGTATTTCTGGAACCCGAAGGACTTCGCCCCTTAGCCACTACTGGAGCCTTATTTTTCGGAAACATACTCCTGGTTCTCAAAGACCGACACGTCTGGAAACCCTTGCTCTGGGTCCACCCGTGGAAAGAATAATGGATTTCCCTATTCTTCAAGGCAGCGGTCAAGATCACCTCAATTTCGACGGCTTTCTGCTTTTACCGCAGGATTTAGTGCTGTATATTTACCTCCGCTTTTCATGAGGGCAACCCCAAAGCTCCTTTGAACTCGAAC
This sequence comes from uncultured Flavobacteriaceae bacterium, assembly GCA_964558965.1. GTDB lineage: Bacteria > Bacteroidota > Bacteroidia > Flavobacteriales > Flavobacteriaceae > Aureicoccus. The sequence goes on along the minus strand of CAZLGZ010000064.1, from coordinate 5,450 downwards.
CGGCACAAACCTTAACCAATGCCTGTATTCCGCCAACTCATTTTAGGGGTCACTTTACTCAGTTGTCTTTTGAGCCATTCTATTCGTGCTCAAGACCGCGGTCACTTACCTGACATCATGCCCTTAGACACCCTGAAGGCGAAATGGCCCGTCATCAAGGTGGCCAAGCCAAGGGTTCCCCTCACCTTCAACTTTGCCAAGTACCAATTGGGGGTTCAAAAAGCCAAAGAATTTACACCGCGACGGGTTCCTAAAATCCCGCGCTGGGCTTGGGAAAACGGAAACGTCTTTAACGTCAACCTGAATGAAACGGCTTTTGTCAATTGGAATGCAGGGGGAAACAGTGCCGTATCGGTCAGCGGGAATCTGCGTTTGTTTCGTTACCTGACCTACAAATACCTCAGTTGGAAAAATGAGCTCAGAGTGGGTTACGGCATCAACGCCCAAGAAAATACCCGTCTGCGCAAAGCGGAAGATTATGTGCGCTTTACCAGCACCTTCAGTTACCGCCGTGATACCCTGACCAACTGGTTCTACTCGGTAAAACTCGACTTCAACACCCAAATGGATGACGGTTTTAAATATCCAAACCGAGAAACCCCCATCTCGCGCTTTATGGCTCCTGGCTATGTCTTCTTTGGTATGGGAACTTCCTACATCATCGGAAACAACAAATTCAACCTCTATATGTCTCCGGTCACCATGAAATCAACCCTGGTACTGGATCAAACCCTGGCGAATCAAGGGGCTTTCGGGGTACAAAAAGCAGAGTTGGATGCCGATGGCAACATCTTGGTCCCCGGCGAAAATCTCTTTATGGAATTGGGGATACTCATCACCCACGACTGGGAAACCAAGATCGCCAAGAATGTCTTTATGGATCACCGTCTCAACCTCTACACCGACTACCTCCGCAAGTTTGGTAACGTCGATGTGAACTGGGAACTCACCTTTAATCTGGTGGTCAACGAACACATCAAGACCGATGTCGGTTTTCAGCTGATCTACGATGACGACATCAAATTTGACCGGGAGGTCGATATGGACGGTAATGTGATCAATCCCGGAGGTGCGCGAACGCAACTGCGCCAATTTTTGGCGGTGGGAATGAGTTACACCTTTTGATTCTACTGAGCAATCTTGACCTTGATCGGTCCTCCGGAGTAAACACTGCTGCCTCCAACTTCATCGATATTGACATTCAGCTCTTCGCTGGTGTTGACCCCCTCTATGCTGACCCTCATCTCATCGTAGGTATCGATATTGCGAATATTGACATCGATTTCTTCCGCGCTGAGTAACCGAACATTGAGCGAGCCGTCCGGATTCAAAGGCAGACTCACCCGTTCTTCTGACCAGTCCTTGAGCAAGACATCCGTCTTCGATTTATCGGACTCTGCGGCATAGGCACGAGGAATAAGATCCATTTGACTCAGGGTCTGCAGACTGAGGTTTAGGGCGATCACCGTCAGGACGATAGAGAGGTAATGATTTTTTTTCATGATATTTGATGTTACCGGTTTTTTTGATCAAACTCTATCAAAGAGTGTTCCAGACAAAACCCAACCAAGACCTCCATCATGAACAAAACATTCTTTTTTACCCTGTTTATTGGTGTTCTCACCTTAGCTGCGTGTAACTCAACCCAAGAAGAAAAACCTTCCGAAGACGAAAACACATTCGTTGAACAAACCTCCGTCTACGACTCCATCAAAGCCGCAAAGGCCGGGTCGGATGACTACGGAATGCGGCCCTATGTCATGGCATTTCTCAAGAAAGGACCGAACCGGGATCTGCCGGAAGAGGAAGCCCAAAAACTGCAGGCGGCTCATATGGAAAACATCGGCCGAATGGCGGAAGAAGGGAAGTTGGTTCTGGCCGGACCCTTTATGGGCGATGGTGAACTCCGAGGAATTTATATCTTTAAGGTAGAAACAGTGGAAGAGGCCGAAGCCTTAACCAACACCGATCCCGCCATTCAATCCGGGAGCTTGGTTATGGAACTCCTTCCTTGGTACGGCTCTGCTTCACTGGTCGAAATCAACGAACTTCATTACCATTACGTCAAAGAATCTATGGAATAGAATCCCCCTTACTGCCCCCATCTCCCCCCAAAATCGAACAAGAACCAAGCTTTCAAATGAAAAAAACACTCCAATCCAAAAATTTCAAGCAGATCTATGGCCTTTCTGCTGTGGGGGTAATCCTGCTCATTCAATTTATAGACGAGGAAGCACACTTCCTCTATATTCAACTCCTACTCGCTGGCTCAGTCCTCTTGTTGGCGATTCTCTTGGCTTACTGGGACAAAAAAGAAGCCTAACCACCCTCCTTCTGCCAGAATCATCTGGCAAGTGCTGCACGCATTCTCTTTCTTGCCAGGATCTCTACCAGGAATTCCTCGCTAAAAGACTTTTTTTCACGATATTGTCAGACCGCCTTGTAGTCAGATTTGTGGGGAGACTGCAGAGGTGGACTTCTAAATTAACAGCATCATTATGTAGCAATACGCTCGCTGTCTGCTATTTAGGAATCACTATCTTTTCCCACTTAATTTTTACCAACCATGGGCAACCTGCAGAACTGGCAGAACGAAATCAACGCCAACACCCGACTTTTTCAAGGGTTTAGCCACGAACACCTGCTTCGCATTTGGGATGAAGTCATTGAACCTTGGGTCTATCCGGCAAAAGGCCTCCACGACCTCAGCGCTCCGGTCGCCTTTGAATACCTGATTATTAGGGCTTTTGAGCTGGAAGGGGCGGAAGTATCGTACCCCTTCATGGCCCAGCCTTTTTCGGACAGCCGTATACTGGAAGAAATTGACGGTGCCATCTACCTTCCCGGTATCAGTGCCATTGTTGAATCCAAATGCTTTGATCAGCGCAATGTGACCTCGGATCAAATCGGGCAGCTCCGAAATAAACTCATCAACCGCCCCTCCTACGGCATCGGTTGCTTCTTTGCCCGCACTAGCTATAAAGAAAGTGCCTATAAACAAGCACAGATGGCCAGCCCTCAATGCATTTTGCTCTGGGACGGAGAAGAAATTAAAGAAGCCTTCAAGAACCAAAAACTCGTGGAGGTACTGCAAGAGAAGAACCGACGATTTTTTGAAGACCTAAAACCTTTTAAAGACACTCCTTAAGGGATGTAGCAAACACTCTACTCATGGAGATAAACCTAAAAAACGCCAACCACCAAGAACTGATCCGGGCCTGGGAAACCATTATCGATCCCAGAAAGGCGCAGGAGGGCCTCAGTCCCCAACTCGCCTTCCGCCAACTGATCATTCGGGCTTTTGAGTTGGAAGGAGCCGAAGTACGCTTTCCTTACCAAGTCAAAGAAGATACAGAACGAGATGCCCTGGAAAATCTTGACGGGGTGATCTACCTCAATGGCCACAGTTGTATTGTGGAATCGCATTGTCTTTCGAAGGGAGGAGTGACCTCTCGACGAGCCAATGTTTCATCGGGGCATATTTCGCGCTTTAGAAGCAAATTATTGAACCGACCAGGTTATGCTGTTGGTTCCGTTTTCTCGGCCACCGGCTTTAGTCCGTCCGCCCTGATGCAGGCCCAACTTTCGCTACCCCAGACCATTCTGTTGTGGTCGGAAGAAGAAATCAAGGAATGCCTTTACCGGCAAACCTTTACAAAAGCTTTTAAAATCAAGAATCGACGATTTTTCGAACAGTTAATCCCCGATTACGACCACCGCGTTGATTACCTCTAAAGCCTCGATCTATGAAAAAAGTAATTGTATACGAATCAGCACAGCAAAAGCAGCTTCTTGAACTCTCTTTGGGCAGATCCCTTCCCCCAACGGTAAAGACCCTGGTTGGTGGTGGACACCAATCGGCCATTTCCGTTGTTCGCTCACTGCGGGTAAAAGGTGGCTTTCAGGTGCTGCTTCTGGTGGATATCGCCGGAAAGGAAGGCGAAGATATTGAAGAGCAGCTGCGGAAGTCCGTAGAGTTGATCGAACAGGTACCTTCAACGGTTCCTGTCAAGCTGGTCACTTTTGAACCTTCGCTCGACCACATCCTGCTTTCGAGCAAGAGTATTTTGGAAGAAGTACTCGAGCAGCCCATCACCCAGAGTGAATTTGACGGCTACCGCAAAAGCGACCAGGCGGTGCAATTTCACTTTGCGGATAAAACCAGAAACCTGACCAAAAAGAGGCTCTTTAGAAAGATAGAGCCTTTGCTACAGGAAAGGGCGAAATCCCTTCCAGAAATGGAGGAAATTCGGGCATGGATTTCGGCTTCCTGAGGTTACTTGTGGGAAAAAATGACATAAACTAGAAAAGGATGCAGATTTCATGCTGAGTTAAGGAAGCATCGCGTTTTTTTCTTTATTTTCCCTAACCTTTTTTTGGCCCTAACAGGCCGCCATAAAGTAGAACGACCCAATGAACGACAAAGAACGCATCGCGGCTATTCGCGAAAACAAAGAAGCCCTGCGCGCTGTTTACCAGGAGTGCAGATCCCGGGCTATGGCGTTTTTGCTTACCTACTTTGGGGATAACCTCGACGATGCGGATCGGCTCAGTATTTACCACGACGCCCTACTGGTCTTCTACGAAAAAATCATCCATCCTGATTTCGAACTCAAGGCTTCCATTCAAACCTATATCAACTCCGTATGCCGCAATATGGGCTATGAGAAGTTGCGCGAAAAAGGCAAGCTAAGAAACTTTAATTCCAAGATCAGCGACGAACAACTCGCGGATTTCAATGTCGATGTCGGCATTGAGGATAGTCTCGAAAAAGAAGAGAAGATGTCAGCCCTTGAAAATGCCTTAGAAAAGGCATTTGACAGCCTTAAGCAAGCCGGGGGGCACTGCTACAATCTATTACACGATTTCTGGTACCACAACCTGAGTATCCAGCAATTGACTGAAAAATATAATTACGCCAACACCAATACCGCAAAACAACAAAAAGCCAAATGCCAGAAGCGGTTGAAGGACCTGGCGCAACAATTTTTGAACATTTCCTATGATTAGTCTGAAACATATCGCCCAGTCCACACTCAAGTTGGTCGACGAGCGCTTTACCGTATCGGCAGACCAAAATTGGGAAGAGCTGGTGACTGTTCTCATGGAACAGACCAACTTCTACAAAGCCATACAGGCCATTTCTGCTTCCGGAAACTGGCCCATGCGTTCCAACGAATTTGAATTGTGGCAGACCTATTTCTTTATGGAATTGGCGGAATACTGCCACCGCACAAAGAACCTGAGTGTCGAAGGAAAAATGATCGAGCATCCCCGTTTTATCGAATTGCTTGAATTCATCCAATCCCTGAAGAAGGTGACTCGCTTGAGAGGTCGGGAAGACCTCATTGACGAACTGATCAAGGACCCCTTGGCGGAAGTCAACTTCAAAGACCAACTCATTGAGCACCTGATCCCGGTGGCCTCCGATTGGAAATCCACGGATTGGC
>CAZLGZ010000063.1:6146-13542 GCA_964558965.1 uncultured Flavobacteriaceae bacterium | reverse complement strand
AAAGCTTTTTTACGTTTGACAAAACAATCCACTCAATTTTTTTGCAATATTTTTTTTGATGGATCGTTGAATTTTCCCACTTCTTTGCCTGTCAGGCAGTTAAGAAATAAGCCCTAGGAGAAAAAATTCCAAACCAGTCCAAAACGGACCACAAAATCCCGGTAAGGGTAATTTGGAGCGGAGTAAAAATTGTTTTCACCAAAGCCCGAATTGAAGTGTTCAGCCTTTAAAAAGATCCGTGTTTGGCGTACCCGTGCATTGATAAAGAAGTCCAGCATAGGAAAACCACCGAGTTCCTCCCGGTTCTGAGTATAGAGTTCTCCGAGCAAAGGATGGTAACCATCCATATTGTATTTGGTAAAGTACTTTAGGGTAACGCCCGTCTGCAAGAACATTGCTTTGTCAAAAACCCATTTGCTATAGTAAAGAGAATTCCTCGTCACCAGCTGAGGCACATTGAGCACTTGGTTATCTTGCCCAACCTCCTGATATAAAATTCGGTTGTCCAAGGACCAGCTTCTCCATTTGAGTTCATTCTGATACTCCACCTTAAAGTAATTCACAGTGCCTTCTTCCTGCTGAGCGCTAACGAAGGCATTGATATTTCCATCCACTACTTCCTGGAGGGGTATCTCAGGATTTAGCTCAAAGTAGGTGTAGTTTTCTATGGTGTTGAATTCCACCTTGGCCGCCCCCCACTTTCCGGCATCCAAACCGGCCTCAATAGCTCTCCTTTGTTGTTTGTCAAAGGCGGCTCGGTTGTCCCAATTGAAATTGCTGTATTCACTTTGATAGAGAAGGGTATTGAAATTGGGCATACGGGAGGTGGCTTTCAGCCTACCATATAAGGAAAGGTTTTCCCCAAACTGATAGCCCGCATAAAAATCGTACTGGTTCCCGGTCAGTTCCGAGCTCAAAGCGTATTGAACATCCCCTTTTAAATGCAAGTCTCCTATTCGATTCTCATAGAACCCACCCAATAGGATTTCTTCTCCTTCCATGGTATTGGGGATGACAGACCCGTCATCCTGAATAAGAATACTTTCTAAACGGTAATTGTAATAGTAATGACTCAAGCGACCCGAAAGCGTTCCCCAAGTCGGATTCGAGAAATTCGCGGAAGCTTCGTTGTAAAAGCTCTGCAATCTTGCCTTGTCATTGATGGGGGTATCAAATGCTTCCCCAAAGCTATCGGCTTGGGAATCCTGCAGAAACTGAAAGAAGCGTGTTTCGTACATCAGCTTGTGGCCCACAGACAAAAGCGTGGATCGCGTCTCCAAGGAGTCCTTTTTGGGGCGCACGATATTGTATTGGTGATCGAGGAAGTAGCGCCTGCCCACCACTCGGCTATCGGTATTCTGATAGGTCACATCAATACGTGAGCGGTCCTGGAATTCCGGATCCCCTGATTCGAACTGGGCTGCCTGACTGCTTTCCAAAATACCGCCGTTCTCCTGGTTTTCTAAATCCTGGTAAGCGTAGTGCCCCCGTATCCAATACCGGTTATTCGCAGTGACATAATTAAAGGTTGTCCTGAAGCGTCCAAGTTCTGCCTGATCGTCCTGGTACTTGCCCACTGATCGCATTCCGGTATAGGCCAGCGAAAAGTTAAATCTGCGAGAGGTGTTGACCGCCAACAAGGCATCCAAAAACTGCCCTTGTTCAAAGGTGGTTTTAAACATCAACTCCGTCAAGGGAGTCGGAACATTATAATAGTTGATACGATCGACCTCGTAATAGGCAAATTGCCGCGCTGTCGCCCCCAATTGAGGATAGGGCAAATACTGCTCGAAGTTGTGGGACAAACGGTTGTACGCCTGACCGACATTAGAAAAAGGCATGAGTTCAAAATGATCCCGGCGCAGGTAGTTGTATTTGTAGTCCTTTTGAATGGATTGGGAAGTATCGACAAAGCTCGTATCCCGATCGATCGAAATAATCTTGTAGTCTTTAATGGTAAGAAGGGTTTTTTCGTCCTCCTTCTTCCCCGAATTGTTGATGAGACTATCTCTCGCCGCCATGACAGAGTCCCTCATCTTAATCTTCAAGCTATCCTTAGAAGGTGGGGCTGGCCGCTCTTGTGCAAGCGTCAAATGAGTACCCAGAAGCAATAGTAGTAATATCCGTAAAGCGCGCATTCGATCGTATTGCAGCCAAAGGTAGTTTTTTTGACCTGAAGAAAAAGTGAAAAAATTGGCTGCTGCCGTTAAGAATTTAACAATTTTCAGACCAAATATGTGTTATTCATGTAACTGAAGAAACCCAATTAATCGCTATTTTGCATATTCTTTACTAAACGCTATGAAACTATGAGGAAAATTTTACTTTTTTCTACTCTTTTCCTATGCCTTCAAGCGAGTGCCCAATACAATTCTTCCAGTCCCTGGATGCAGGAATTGATTGCCTCCAAACAAGGTACTAGCAAGACAGCAGAACCAACCGACCTCCGGTTTTCCATCGACGAAATCTCTGAAGCATTTTGGGAATACTGGAAAGACAAAGACAAAGACGCCAAAGGAAGCGGCTTCAAGCCATTCCTACGTTGGGAAAATTACTGGAAACATATGGCCGATGCCAATGGGATGCTTCCCACTTCGGCAGAAATACTGGCCGCCTACAAAAGAAAGACGGACGGACGTTTCAGCAAGAACCCGACCGCCAACTGGACCGAGGTTGGGCCCAATGCCCCCGGGCAATTGGCCGGTAGTTTACCCGGATCCGGTCGAATCAACTCCTTTGCTGTGCACCCAACAGACCCAACGGTCATCTTTGCCGGTGCCCCTGCAGGAGGATTGTGGAAATCTACGGACTCCGGAACAACCTGGAACAGCTTGTTCAATGGTTTCTTGCAGATCGGAGTTTCAGGAATCGCCATTGACAACAACAACCCGGATATCATGTACATCGCCACAGGGGATGATGACGCTCGGGACTCCTTTAGTTTAGGGTATACAAGAGCACCGATGGAGGAAACACCTGGACTGCAACCGGCCTAAGTGCCGAAAACGACAACAGCTTTAGTCAGAGTGCAGAAATGAGCGGGGTCATGATCGACCCTTCTGATTCCAATGTCCTTTGGGGCAGCACTAATTTTGGTCTGTACAAATCAGAAGATGCTGGTGTTACTTGGGACAGAAAACTCAACGGTAACATCAAGGACTTCGAACTGAACCCGACCAATTCTGATATCGCCTATGCGGTGACCAACAACCGCTACTTCAGAACTTCGGATGGAGAAAACTTTACTGAGATTAGCGATTTCTTACCGACCTCTTCAGGACGTCTCATTTTGGCGGTGAGTCCCGCTAGCCCTGCAGTGGTTTATTTGCTCAGTGCAGCGACAGGAGCCAACAACTTTGAATACCAAGGCCTATTCCGCTCCAACGATACCGGTCTAACCTTTACCGAAACGGCGAACACCACGAACGTTTTGGAATCAAGCCAAGCCTGGTTTGATTTGGCATTAACGGTTAATCCAGACAATGCCAACGAAGTATTTGTGGGATGTTTGAACATCTGGAGAAGTCAAAATGGTGGTGGGTCTTTTACCCGTCTCAACCGTTGGTTTGTCAATGATGCGGCTTACACACACGCCGACATCCACACCTTGGCCTACTTCGGAGACCGCCTATACGCAGGTACGGATGGTGGACTATTTAGTTCTGATGACGATGGAAACACCTTTACCGATCGTACAGGAGATATGGGAATTTCGCAATTCTACCGTATGTCCATCGGAAAGAACCTCGCGAGCAAGATCGCCGTTGGATCTCAGGACAACGCCGGTTTTGTATACAACAACGGTAGCTGGAATGGCTATACGGGTGGAGATGGAATGGACTACGAAGTATCCCCTACCAATCCAGACTTGATTTACGGATTCGTGCAATTTGGTAGCCCTCTCTTTATCACAACAAACTCGGGACAGTCCGTAACCACCGTTGACTCACCAGATAATGGAAACATCACCGGAAACTGGATTACGCCTTTAGCGGTTTCCACCACCGGAGAAGTCTACGCGGGTTATGATGCCCTCTACCGCCTTAACGGAAGTTCTTGGGAACAGATCTCTTCTAACCTGAGTTCTACTGAACCCAATCTATCGGATATCGAGGTGAGCACTACAGATCCCAACGTGATTTATGTGGCTCGCAACGACCTCATGTACCGATCAACCAATGGTGGGGTCAGCTTCGTTTTTATCGACCGTTTTGACGCCGACATCTCGGATATGGCGATTCACTCAACAGATCCCAACACAGTCTACGTAACGACATCGCGTCGTGTAGGGACTTCGGACAGCGGACAACCCAACGATATTGGAGTACTCAAAGTAACTATTGGATCTTCTGTAACGACAGAAGACCTCACTCGTAACCTCTCCATCGATCAAGGAATCTTCTCGATTGTTCACCAAGGAAAGCACTCCGACAATCCCATTTTTGTGGGTACCAGTCTTGGGGTTTTCCGTTTGGACGACACCTTGACAGAGTGGGAAGATTACTTCACTAACCTACCGAGTGTTGCAGTCAGTGACTTGGACATCAGTTTAGAAAAAGACAATGAAGTACTCGTGGCGTCTACTTACGGTAGAGGTGTTTGGCAGACCCCTATTCCTGTCCAAATCCAACAAGACGATATCGCTATTGTTTCACTAACTCCTGACACAAACTTTTTAGACTGTGCGGAGATTATGCCAACAGTGACCGTTCAGAATAATGGACTAAACGATATCACACAAATTGATTTCACCTACAGTGTGAATGGTGGCAGTGATCAGACCTTCCAGTTTAACGGAACCATCAACCCTGATGGTATCGAAACGATTCAATTGCCAAGTTTGGGCCAGATTGATTTTGGTCAAACCAGCTTGAATATTGGAGTGAGCATTGCCGGTGAAACACAGCTAGACGATAATAACGCGAGCGTAACCTTTAACAGAAACCAGTTCGCCAATGGTGATCAGCTTTTTGATTTTGAAGCGGGCAACCCTACCCTTTTGGCCTTCAATGAAACAGGAGGAACGCCGGTCTGGGAACAGGGCGCCCCAACAGGAACCATCCTCGGCGCAGCTGCGTCAGGAACTCAGGTTTGGGGAACCAACCTGGACGGCAACTATCCGGATGCCAGCAAGTCCTTCTTGGTCAGTGGATGTTATGAATTGGCCAACATTGTAGCTCCTGTATTGAAATTCAATATGGCCTATGATTTAGAGCAGGACTTTGACGTGGTTTATGTAGAGTACTCCACCGATGAAGGAGCCAACTGGAGCCTTCTGGGTACCACGAATAGCCAACCAAACTGGTATGTGTCTGACCGCACCTTTGCTAGTTCAGGGGGCACCGATTGCCAGAACTGTCCTGGAGGTCAATGGACTGGTACCGACGGAACCATCCGGGAGTATGCTTATGACTTTGTAGCCAATGCGAATGCTGGCGAAACAGACCTAACCGGAGAAGCCAAAGTGGTTTTCCGTATAGTTTTCCACTCTGACCCTCTTGAAAATAATGAAGGAGCCATTATTGACGACTTCGTTGTGACTGGTTTCCAGGATGACGAAGACGACGATAACGACGGCGTTTTGGACGTTGATGACAACTGTCCTGTGACAGCGAATGCCGATCAGGCCGATAACGACGGCGATGGAATTGGTGATGTCTGTGACGATGACGATGACAACGATGGTATTCTGGATGTGGATGACAACTGTCCTTTGATTGCCAATGCAGGTCAAGAAGACTTTGACGGTGATGGAATTGGTGATGTCTGTGATTCGGATATCGATGGAGACGGTGTTCCAAACAGCAATGACCTTTGCGATAACACTCCTGCCAATGCTGTTGTAGACGTTGATGGATGTGCAGTTTTCAGCTTGCCTTCAGACAACTTTACCTTGACCACTGTCGGTGAGTCTTGTATTGGTTCAGACAATGCGCAAATCAACCTGACGGCTGCTCAATCGAATCCTTATACCGCAACGCTGTCTAGCGGAGGAACAATGATTTCTATGCAAACCTTCACCGACCAAGTGAGTTTTGACAATTTAGAAGCAGGTACTTATAGTGTATGTATTACGGTTGATGGACAAGCTGACTTTGAGCAGTGCTTCGATGTGACCTTGACCCAGCCTCTTCCTTTAGGTGTGGCTTCTAAAGTAGACAACTTGGACGCCAAACTGACACTAGAACTCAGCGGAGCAGAGGTTTACTATATCGAGGTTAACGATGCACTTTACCAAACTTCTGATTCCACTTTTGAATTGGATCTGAAAGAGCCGGTAAGTACGTTGAAAGTTCGCACGAATAAGGCCTGCCAAGGAACCTTTGAACAGAAGATTGTTTTGGAAAATCAATTACTGATCTTCCCGAATCCACTGGATACTGAAATCCTGAACGTATTCCTGGGTGCAGGAAATACAGGAGGCAAAATCCAGATCAATATCTTCAATGCTGTAGGTCAGCAAGTACTCAGTCGTGAGTATACCAACCAAGGCAACAGCCTAGAAATGAATCTTAGTGCCTACCCTTCAGGATTGTACTTCCTTAACATCAGCGGAGTAGGACAATTACAAACCTTTAAACTAATCAAGCGATGAGAAAGTTTTCATCTAGAATTCTATACGTAAGCCTTTTTACTGTTATCCTTTGGAGCTGTGGTGGTTCCGGTGGAGGAAATAACGGCGGAGGCGGTACTGATGATGACGGAATGGGCAATATACCTGATCCTGGAGCGGCCACGCTTGTATTTCCTGAAAACAATTCAGAATGTACAGAAGGCACCATCATTGACGAAGACCGAAGCACCATTACCTTTCAATGGAATGATGCTCAAAATACAGACAGCTATGCCATTACAGTGACCAATTTGGATACCGGGATCAGCTTCACGACCTTTTCGGATATTTCTCAGGCCGATATTACAGTAGACCGAGGAACGCCCTATTCGTGGAGAGTACTTTCCCGTGCTATGGGCACCAATGCTACTGCTGAAAGCACAACCTTCCAATTTTTTAATGAAGGCCCTGGTATCAGCAACTACGCTCCCTTTCCTGCAACAGTGATCAGCCCTACACGTGGGGCCAATCTAAGTGGCACGGAAGTTGATCTTGAATGGTCTGGAAGCGATGTTGATGGTGATATTGTAGACTACGAGGTGTTTATGGACACCAACGCCGACCCCACCGGGAATTCCCTTGGGGTGACTGCGGAGACTACTTTGTCAAACGTTTCCGTGAATAGCGGCACTACCTACTATTGGATGGTACGCACTAGAGATAGTGCGGGTAACACCTCCAATTCAGAGGTCTTCCAATTCAGAATTTTATAATCACTTAATATCCAAAAAACGAAGGCAAAATGAAAAAAAGAAATGTAATGAGTTTGGCAGCGCTGTTGCT
>CAZLGZ010000063.1:0-6046 GCA_964558965.1 uncultured Flavobacteriaceae bacterium | reverse complement strand
TTGCAAGCCTTTAAGCTGAAGAAGAAGGCCGTTATGGAGCTACTCGGAAATGACAAAGACCTTGGCGCCTTTATCAAAAGCAACAAAATCAAATTCAAAGGAGAAGAAGACCTCAGAAAAGTCTTTGACTTCATGAATATGAGATAAAAGCATTCCATGCTACAACATAAAAACCCTTCTCTTTCAGAAGGGTTTTTTTTATGGCTTTTAGCCAACGAATCATCATTTCGCCAATAAGTCCTTAGGATTGCTACAGATCATGTTTAAGGCCCCTTCCAACCGATTGTACAGGTCTGCACGTCCATTCAACCTCTCTCTCAATACTTGCAAGTAGTCTCCTTCCTATCTAGGCCTTGACCTATTGCTTTCTACCAAAAGCGCTTACTCCTCGCGCTTATTTCTGTGTATCGTCAACTTTGGACACTATAAAATCTACCCAAGAGTTAGCTGTTCAGGCTTTGCGAATTCAACTCCCTCTAGCCGTAGCCTATTCAGACCCTATTGAACCCTAGATTTGCAAAAGCGTCAGGATTAGATTCATCCTTTTCAATGCACCAAGCACAGCATATAGAAGAAGCATCCTTCTTTTAACTAGCCCCTTCGCTCTATGCCAATAAAAAAGGGCCAGCTCAATGAGCTGGCCCTTTTAAAGACATTATTCAGAAATCTTATACTCGAGTCAAACGAATTTGAACTTGAACAGGACCTCCACAGCCTCCGCCTCCATCAACATCATCAGTGTAGTTGATAAAGAACTCAGAGTCGTCGTTTGAGTCGTAAGTAGCGTTGGTAGCACCAGGGCCAACAACAATACTACCACCACAACCAACACCGGTGTTCACTGAACCAGGCACAACAACTTCACCACAGATCAAGCTGAAGTTCCACACGTAAGGACCGAATCCTCCGAATGCAGCATACAAGCCTGAAGTGAACTGACGGTCAGCAACCGTAGCTCCTTCTGTGATGGTTACGTTACCAGCGATAAAAGTTTCAACTCCGAAGATACCAGTAGTAACAGTGCTCAACTCGTAAGTTCCCAAGAAGTTGCTTCCATCACCGAATGGGCAGAAACGGAAGAAATTTACGCGGTGAGACAAGGTAGCAGTAGCTCCTGGATCCAACTCAGCTCCATCAACACTCTCTAGGTTGATGATCGCATTTGTTTGACCTGTTTCAGGAATGTTATTAAAGTTACCTGTTACACGGATACGACCTACGAACTCTCCAGCAGGAATTACCAAAGAAGCAGGATCGATAGTGTACTCAGAAGGATCAGCTGTAGATGCAGGATCGATACTGATCGTGATGTTACGATCAACGTCAGAAACTGTTGGTACACCTACCACTACTTCTGTCACAGAACTTCCTGAATCATCTACAGGGAAAGTCTGTACTGGTCTGTTGAAAGCTGCAATAGCAACTCCATTATTAATATCGTAGATAGGACCTTCGGTACGCTCACATGAAGACAGCACCACAGTCAAACCTATTAGAAAGAAAAATATTTTTTTCATGATTTTGTCTGTATTTAAGTTATGAACCGTAACCAGGGTTCTGAACCATGTTACTGTTAGCGTTCAACTCAGCCAAAGGAATTGGTAGGTTGAAACGGAAATCGTCTGGAGGCAATGTACACTGACCAGTTGGGCAGTCAATTGCATTTCTAGAGATACCGATGTTCAATACGTCACGCAAACGACGGATATCAAGGTAGCGGTGCCCTTCGAAGGCCAACTCTACTCTTCTTTCGGCCAAGATTGTAGTCAAGGCATCGTTTACATTCGCAAAACTTTCAAGAGCACTGGTGAATCCGTCGAAAAGACGAGCATCACGCAACTCTTTCAAAGTATCAGCAGCACCAGGAAGATCTCCTGTACGTGCTTGAGCTTCTGCTTTGATCAAGTACATCTCAGACACACGGAAAATTTTGTGGTCGTTGATGAACGCAGGCCCTAGGTACTTACCTACCAAGTGAGAGTTGTTGTCTGGATCTGAAGCAGCAGCCCAGAAGTTAACTCCAAAACGAACGTCGATAGCAGCGTTGGCCAACAATACATCGTACAAGCTGTTAGACATTTCAAGGAATGGGTTTCCACTACCTGTAAATACCCAGATTCCACCGATAGGAGCATCACCTGCAACACGACGAGCCTTAAAGATAACCTCAGTGTTATCAGCATCACCGTACATCGCTTGGTATTGAGCCGTGTTAGCCAAAGGATACGTATCGATCAAATCTTGAGCGAAACTTTCAGCAGCAGCGAAATCCTCTAGGTAAAGAGCCATACGAGCGCGGATAGCAGTCAACATGTCTGCAGTAACCAACTCGTTGTTGTTTGCACCAAGCAAGCTTTCAGCCTGAGCCAAATCCGCGTTGATACCAGCAACTACTTCAGAAACAGTGTTTCTAGGAAGCTCCTCGATAGTAACAATAAAGTCAACATAAGGAACAGCCAAAGAACTACCATCCGTGTAGTCAGTAGCAAACCACTTCAACAAGTTAAAGTGAGCGAAAGCACGCAAACCGTACAACTGTCCTAGGATGTTGTCGTAAGCAGCTTGATCTGCAGCGTCTACTTCGATACGAGAAGCCCCATCCAAAGTACGGTTAACCGCATTGATAACAAAGTAGTTACCAGTCCAGTGGCTTGTTGCCTCACCACTCTGAGAGTTCAAGTTGAAGTTGTAGAAGTTGAATCGTTGCCCACCATTGTCAGCACCAATTTTTACTTCATCAGTAATGATATCGAAAACAATATCATCGGATTGATCAACACCAGTATAAGCCGCGTTCAAACCTTGTTGAAGGTCATTTACGGTCAGAAAAGTGTTATTGTCACCAAGAGAACCAATTGGATCGATCTCCAATTGTTCTTCACAGGATGCTACCAAAAAGAGCAGCCCGATTAAAAAACCTGATTTAACTAAAAATCTTTTCATTTCAATTTTTATTATAAAGTTATGTCTACACCAAGAGTTAGGATACGTGGTGTTGGGAAGTTAAAGAAGTCCTGAACTCGAAGAGCACCAGCTTCAGGATCGAATCCTCTCCAAGCACTCCAAGTAATCAAGTTCTCACCCTGTAGATAAACTCTTGCACGCTTGATTGGAAGTTTTTCCAATACGTCTGGCTGCAAGCTGTACGCCAAAGTAATGTTTCTCAAACGTAGGTAAGAAGCATTCTCTAGGTAACGGTCAGTCAACAAGTTTCTAGTACTACCAGCAGCAAGTCCAGGAACGTCTGTTACTTGACCTGGAGTAGTCCAGATGTTGTTCATTGTAGTAGACATGTTAGCAAGTCCGATCAAAGAAGGATCTTCTGCAACACCGAAGGCGTTGTTGTATCGGAAAACATCTCCAACAAAAGAGAAGAACGCATCCAAAGAAAGACCTTTGTAGTTTACGTAAGCACCGAAACCACCAGTCAATTCAGGAATTGTAGACTTGTCAACGAATACACGGTCATCTGGGTTGTACTCAGATGTTGGGTTTCCGTCAGCGTCCAAGTAGATTGGCAATCCGTTTGCAGGATTCACACCAGCCCAACGTACAGCGTAGAAGCTGTTGAATGGTTGTCCTTCTTCAAGAGCGATACGACCTTGCTCGATACGTTCACCTTCCAATAGGTCAGTGATTTCGTTCTTGTTGAAAGCCGCGTTACCACGCAATTCAATCTGAAGATCTTGGTTGCTAACTAGCTTGTAGTTCAAAGCCAATTCAACCCCTTCGTTTCTCATCGATCCAATGTTCTTGCTCAAGCTACCAAAAGTAGAGATCAAGGTGTTAGGAGTAGCGAAGAAAAGGTCATCTGTGTTCTTGCGGTAAACATCGATAGATCCGCTTAGTCTCTGGAAGAATCCAAAGTCAAGACCTACGTTGTACTGCTCAGTAGTTTCCCACTTCAAATCTGGGTTAGCAAGACCTGTAGCGAAGATACCCTGCGAAGCGTTGTATCCACCACCTACACCGTAAAGGTTAAAGGTCAAGTTTGTACCTCCAAAACGACCACCTGTAATACGGTCGTTACCAGCAGTACCGTAACTAGCACGTAGCTTCAAGTTGTCAACAACAGTAGAGTTCGCTAGGAAGTCTTCGTTGCTGATGTTCCAACGAGCAGCAGCAGACCAGAAGGTACCCCACTTGTTCGAACGGTTGAAACGAGAAGAAGCATCACGACGGATAGACAAGTCAAGTCCGTATTTGTTATCGTAATCGTACTTGGCCAAACCGAAGTAAGAGAACAATGCAACCTCAGTTCTTGAAGATCCAACAGTTGGAGCATAGTACAACTGTAGGTTAGTCAAGCTCTCATCTCCAGGATCAACATCTGGGAATTCTCTCAAATCACCAGGAGCGAAGTTGTATCCTTCAAGTCTTGGATCGATACCGAAACCTGTAAAGCTGAAGGCATCAAAGATGTTCTGGTTGAATTCAACAAATCCAGAAACTTCTACAGAGTGCTTGTCAGCAAAAGTGTTTTCGTAAGTAATCGAAGCATTCGACGTGAATTGGAAATCTCTACGTTGCTGCTCGAACTGAGAACCTTTTAGTTCTGAATCCGGGCTAGGAGCGTTCTGTCCGTAGATACTCAATGGACTTGTAATGTTCAAGTCGTTGATCTGCGTGTAATCCATACCGATCAAACCACCAACAGTAACGTTAGGAAGAATCTCGTAGTTCATAGAAGCAGAACCGATCAACTTCAATTCCTCATCAGTAGAGGTATTCAAGAAAGTGTTGTTCAAAGAAACGTAAGGAGTTACGTCGAATCCATCACGGTTAAGACCGATGATATCCAACTCACCTTGCTCGTTTCTGGAACGCAAGTATGGCTTCGCCAAGTAAGCTACCAAGAACGGGTTAGCCAAGAAACCTTGACCTTCGTTCTGGATGAAGTTACTCTTAGAGAAGTTAGCCGTCAAGTTTGTAACGTAGTTGAATTTACCGTTTTCAGACTTACCGTTGAAGTTCGTTCTGAACGTGAAACGCTGAAGGTTAGAACGACGCGTAATACCCTCTTGCTCAAAGTAAGAAAGAGAAGTAAAGTTAGAAGCGTTCGAGCTACCAGAAGTAAAAGACAATTCGTGCAATTGAGTACTACCTGTTCTGGTAATAACATCTGCCCAGTTTGTATTTGTGTTTTCGCTTACCAAGAAAGAACGTGCAGGATCTGCAGCCATGGTATCGAAGTTAGTACTACCACTCAAACGCTCAAGAGCGATGATCTCAGACGTCGACATGATGTCGAAGTTAGGATCCTGAGGAGAAGTAAAACCAGATTGACCACGGTAAGTAATCTCTAGGTTAGAGTTGAAGCGACCTTTTTTAGTGGTAATAACAATTACCCCAGCAGCACCACGGTTACCGTATAGTGCAGAAGCAGATCCATCCTTCAATACATCGATCTGTGCGATGTCGTTCGGGTTGATACTTCTAAAGTTGTCTTCATCAACAGGAACACCGTCCAAGATGAAAAGTGGCTCAATGTTACCACTCAAAGAAGTTACACCACGAAGAAGGATTGTACTGTTTGCACCAGGTTGTCCAGAACCAGTCGAAATGTTCAGACCAGGAGCTTGAGACTGCAGGGTCTGTACGAAACTCGCGTTAGGACGAGATTCGATGGTCTCAGACGTCACGGTGGTAACAGCGGATGCGACCTTAGTCTTGTCCTGTCCAACACCATAACCAACTACAACAACTTCAGAAAGCTGAGTAGCGTCATCTTCCATTGTTACATTAATTACAGAAGCAGAACCAACGGAACGCGTAACTGTTTTTTGACCCACATAGGTAAAACGCAGTTGGCTTCCTTCTGCAACTCTGATGGAGTAGTTTCCATCAAAGTCAGTTTGAGTTCCGTTAGAAGTTCCCACTTCTACTACGGAAACTCCAGGCAGAGGAAGGCCATCCTGACCCTTCACATTACCTGTGATCGTCTTTTGCCCAAAGGCAAAGGAGACACATAACACCAATAACGGCGTAAGTATCTTCGTAAGCTTTGATTTCATTTAATAAAATTTTTGAATTAGTCAACTGCTAA
>CAZLGZ010000062.1:0-13603 GCA_964558965.1 uncultured Flavobacteriaceae bacterium | reverse complement strand
CGGGGACAAGTTCCTGTTAAAATGCTGTAGAGTTTACTTCCTTTTTTTAACATTTGCAGGGTTTTGCTACAAAGGTAGGCATTGGCCCTGCACAGACCAGTATTTTTCGCATGTTGAACGTACATAATTTAGGGGTTTCTTTTGGTGGAGTTCCACTGTTTGAAGGCATCAGTTTTAGACTCGGTCCCGGGGATCGCGTGGGCTTGATCGGTAAGAACGGTGCGGGTAAATCCACCATGCTTAAAGTACTGGCCAAAGACATCGATCCCGATCAGGGAAGTCTCGCCTCCGATAAAGAAATGAGCCTCGGCTTTTTGCGCCAAGACATCGACTTCGAACAGGGGCGTACTGTGGTAGAGGAAGCCCAGCAGGCCTTTGTTGAAATCAAGGCCCTCGAGAAAAAGCTGGAAACAGTCAATCAGGAACTGGCCGAACGCACCGATTACGAGAGCGAGAGTTACAACCAACTCATGATCGATCTCAACGATCTGCAGCACCGCTATGAGATCATCGGCGGCTACAACTACCAAGGCGATACCGAGCGCATCTTGCAAGGACTCGGGTTTAAACGAGAAGAATTCGGAAAGCTCACCGAAACCTTTTCCGGAGGTTGGCGAATGCGGATTGAGCTGGCCAAACTCCTCTTGCAGCAGAACGACGTCTTGCTCCTCGATGAGCCGACGAACCACCTCGATATTGAATCCATCATTTGGTTGGAGCACTTTCTGAGTTCCTATCCGGGAGCGGTGGTGATCGTTTCGCACGATAAGATGTTCCTCGACAATGTGACCAACCGCACCATCGAGATCGTTTTGGGGAGGATTTACGATTACAATAAGCCCTATTCCAAATACCTGCTCTTAAGAGACGAGATCCGCGAACAGCAGCTTGCGGCTCAAAAGAACCAGGAAAAGCACATACAACACACCGAGAAGCTCATCGAAAAATTCAGGGCCAAAGCCTCCAAAGCTTCGATGGCTCAGTCGCTGATCAAAAAGCTGGACCGTATCGACCGTATCGAGGTGGATCAGGACGACAATGCCGTGATGAGCATCCGCTTTCCGGTATCGGTCACTCCAGGCAAGGTGGTGGTGGAAGCCGAAGCGATCGGAAAGAACTACGGCCAAAAGGAAGTACTGCGAGAAATTGATCTGATGATCGAGCGGGGTACCAAAACCGCTTTTGTGGGGCAGAACGGGCAAGGCAAGACCACTTTGGCCAAAGTCCTTGTAGGTGAGGTAGAATACAGTGGTGATCTCAAACTGGGGCACAACGTGCAGATTGGTTATTTCGCCCAGAACCAGGCGGAGTACCTGGATGGCGACAAAACCGTCCTGGACACCATGATTGATGCGGCCAACGAAAAGAACCGCCCGCAGGTTCGCGATATACTCGGTTCCTTCCTATTCCGTGGAGAAGAGGTCGATAAGTATGTGAAGGTTCTTTCCGGAGGAGAGCGCAACCGCCTGGCCCTGGCGAAGCTGTTGTTGCAGCCTTTCAACGTCTTGGTCATGGATGAGCCGACCAACCACCTGGACATCAAATCCAAGAACGTACTCAAGGACGCCCTGAAGAACTTTGAAGGGACCCTTATCCTGGTTTCGCACGACCGGGACTTTTTACAAGGCCTGACCGATCGGGTCTACGAATTCCGCGATCGCCGTATCAAAGAGTATTTGGGTGATATTGACTTTTACCTGGACCAGCGCAAAGTGGACGACTTTCGATCGGTGGAGAAGAGCAGTGACAAACCCAAAGAGCAGCCTGTCGAAAAGCCCAAGGCTGAGATGGATTACAAGCGGCAGAAGGAAGTCAAGTCCCTCAAGAATAAACTCGGGAAGACCGAGAGAGAAATTGAGGAACTCGAAAAGACCCTGGCCGAAATGGACCACCAGTTGTTGATGGATTACGACAAAACAGCGAGTGATCCGGCCTTTTTTGACGGCTACCACAAGAAGAAAGCCCGATTGGAAGAGCTTATGGAGCTTTGGGAGACCCTATCAGCCCAATTAGAGGGCTAATTCTCTGTCAGAAAAGCATCCTTTTTTGCTTTACCACAGCATTTCACGCTTTCACAACATTTATAAGCCTATTCCCTGCATTTATTTGTGCAAACTGGGGACTTCGGTGTTCTTTGTAGGAGAATTCCTAAAAAGGAACCCATGCGTCGAACAGTACGTTCTACTTTTTTAACCCTCTTTACTGCACTGATGATCTTGTCTGTGCAGGCACAAGATCTGTTGCCGAAAGAGCGGGAAGCCTTGGTAGAACTTTACAAGGCGACTGGTGGTGACCAATGGAAGAATTCTTGGGATTTAAATACTCCGGCCAGTCAGTGGTATGGTGTTAAGGTTCGCAACGGCCATGTGGTTCGTCTGAACCTCTTCAACAACCAGTTGACGGGTACTTTGCCTTCCAGTATCGGAAAGTTCAAAAGCCTGGAATATTTGAATTTGAGCTTTAATCAACTGACAGGGACTTTGCCCAAGCAGTTGACGGAGCTTCGTTCTTTGCGCATCCTCAAATTAGAAATGAACCGTATAAAGGGGGAATTACCGGCGAAAATCGGGAAGATGACCGCTCTGAGAGAGGTGACCCTTTTCAACAACTTTATCGGGGGAGAACTTCCGGAAAGTCTGGGGAATCTCAAAAATTTGGAGGTGCTGAATTTGTCCAGTAACAATTTAAGAGGAGAGATCCCGGTGGAATTGGGTTCTATCGAAAAATTGGAAGTGCTGGGCCTCTTTGAAAACCAGTTGGTGGGGAATCTGCCCTCTAGTCTGGGGAATCTAGGAAAGTTAAAAGAACTGGTCTTGGCGAACAATATGCTCGGGGGTGCCATCCCGATGGAATTTGGAAACCTGGCCAGTATCGAAATACTTCAGATTCAAAACAACCGCTTTCAGTCGTTTGACGGGCTTTATGAAATGCCCACCAAAAACCTGTTGGCCTTTGATTCTGATGACAAGAAGTTTCGTCCACAGTTCAAGTCTTTCAGTATTGACCGTACCCGTATGGCCGATACCAAGTTCGAAGACGACGACAATGAAGACGAAGATGATCACAAGTAGTTAGTTTGTACTTTTAGTTTGTTTGGTTCGGGGAAGCAGAGGTGCTTCCCCTTTTTTTGTTCATCGATCAAGCGCACTATTTTTTCGACGTATGACGTTATGCATACAGGGTTGAGCGGGGAGATTTAGTATAGATTTAACAACTCAGGGGCTGTTTCAACCTAGCTTTGCAATACTTAAACAAAATCGAATGCGTCAAGTCATTTCATTCATCTTGGGAGCCCTCCTAATAGCCGGGTCTATTTATGGAGCTAAGCTGATTGCTGACAGTAAAGAAAACAAGCGTCCCCCGGCCAAAAAGGTCGTAAAGACGGTCTTTGTTGACACCATTGCCAATGGGGTAGTCCCTATTGAAGTCGAGGCCAGCGGAAGTTTGGTTGCCCGCCAAAGAGTAGAGCTCTTTGCGGAGGTACAAGGCGTTTTTAAACCAGGGGCCAAATTGTTTAAGTCTGGGCAGCCCTATACCAAGGGCCAGACCCTGATTCAAATCGATGATTCTGAGTTCAAGGCGGGAGTTCTTTCGGCCAAGAGTAACCTTTACAACCAGATCACGGGAATCATGCCCGATCTGCGTTTGGACTATCCAAATCAATACGCCAAATGGGAGGCTTATCTGCGCCGTTTTGATCTGAATAAAACCACTCCTCGTCTTCCAAAAATGGATAACGAGAAAGAAAAATACTTTATCTCCGGCCGGGGGATCCTGGCCACCTACTACAACGTCAAGAACCAGGAGAACCGTTTGAGCAAATACCGCATTCAGGCGCCCTTTAAAGGGATTTTGACCGAGGCGCTGGTGACCGAAGGGACCTTGATTCGCGCAGGGCAGAAACTCGGAGAATACATCGACCCTACCAACTACGAACTGCAGGTAGCCATTCCAAAGACCTACAGTGATCTTTTGCGCGTAGGGAAGACCGTAGAGTTGGAAGAACTCAGCGGAAATAAAACCTATAGAGGAAGAGTGAGCCGTATCAATGGACGTGTTGATCAGGCCTCTCAAACCATAACTGCTTTTATCGATGTTCGCAATGCGGCCTTAAAAGAAGGGCAGTACCTGCAGGCGCGATTGAACGCCAAAGATGAAGCCGATGCCATCGAGATCGATCGATCCCTACTGTTAGAAAACAACCAGGTGTTTGTGGTGAGGGATTCCATTTTGGATATGATTCCAGTAGAACCTGTTCACTTTTCGGACCGTAAAGTGGTGCTGAAAGGAGTGCAAAACGGAACGGTATTGGTTTCTAAACCTGTGGTTGGGGCCTATGCTGGCATGCTGGTCAAAGTATATGGTGCTCCGGAACCGACAGGGGCGGCTAGTGCTTCAGAATCGTCAACTCCAGAGACCAAGACGGGGGCATGAGAAAAATCATAAGCTATTTTATTCGCTATGAAGTTGCGGTGAATGTGATCATCATCGCTTTCTTCATTTTTGGCCTGGTGGGAATGACCTCCTTGAAGTCGTCCTTCTTTCCGCTGGTGGAGTCCAAGATTGTCAATGTTGCGATTACCTATCCGGGCGCTTCTCCTCAAGAAATTGAAGAAGGCATCGTCCTGAAGATCGAAGACAACCTCAAGGGTCTTCGAGGTGTTGATCGGGTAACCTCCGTTTCAAGAGAGAACAGCGGTACCATCACCGTAGAAATTGAAAAAGGCCAGGACATCGACTTCATGCTTTTGGAAGTCAAAAATGCAGTGGACCGTGTGCCTTCCTTCCCAACCGGGATGGAGCCCTTGGTGGTTTCTAAGCAAGAAGCCATTCGGCAAACCATCAGTTTTGCCATCAGTGGCGACAATATACCCTTGGCTACGCTCAAGCAGATCGGCCGCCAGGTCGAAAACGATTTACGGGCCCTGGACGGCATCTCTCAGATTACTGTAAGTGGTTACCCTGCGGAAGAAATAGAGATTGCCGTCAAAGAAGAACAGCTGTTGGCCTACCAGGTCAGCTTTGCAGAAGTATCTCAGGCGGTCGCCAATGCCAATATTTTGGTGACTGGAGGAAACATCAAGACCGACGCCGAGGAATACCTGATACGGGCCAATAACCGCTCGTATTACGCCGATGAGCTTTCGTCCGTAGTGGTGAAGGCTGATGCCAGTGGTCGTTCTGTTCTCTTAAGTGATGTTGCGGAGGTGAGGGATCGTTTTTCAGAGAGTCCCAACGCTGCCTTTTTTAACGGTCGTCTTTCGGTGAACGTGACCATTACCAGTACGAATACAGAAGACCTCATAGGAGCTGCGGATACCGCCAAATTATACATCGAAGAATTCAATCAGAAGTACACCAACGTACAGCTCGATGTGATCAATGACCTTTCGGTGGTGCTGAATCAGCGGACGGAACTGCTGACAGAAAACGCCCTGATGGGAATGATTTTGGTCCTGATCTTCTTGTCTCTCTTTTTGAATGCCCGCCTGGCTTTTTGGGTGGCCTTTGGATTGCCTGTCGCCTTCTTGGGGATGTTCATTTTTGCCCCCATGCTGAATGTGACCATCAATGTTTTGTCTCTCTTCGGGATGATTATTGTGATCGGTATTCTGGTGGATGATGGGATTGTGATCGCCGAGAATATTTACCAGCACTACGAAAGGGGTAAAAGCCCTACGCAGGCGGCGATCGACGGAACGATTGAGGTGTTGCCTCCAATTATTTCGGCCATTATCACCACCATTCTGGCTTTTTCCATCTTCCTGTTTTTGGACGGCCGGATTGGGGAATTCTTTTCGGAGGTATCCGTCATTGTGATCTTGACACTCACGGTCTCCTTGGTAGAGGCCTTGATTATTCTGCCTTCTCACTTGGCGCACTCTAAAGCTCTTCGCAAGCAAGAACATACCACCAAAGGTATCGCCGGTGTTTTCTCCCGAATTCGGGTGATCAATAAACTGGGCGAAACCATTATGAACTGGATGCGGGATTACCTCTACAGTCCGGTACTGCGTTTTGCTCTGCGCTTTAAGTTTTTGGCTTTCTCACTCTTTATCGTCGCCTTGGTATTGACCATGGGTTCCTTTAATGGTGGAATTATCCGCGGATCTTTCTTCCCGCGAATCGCCAGTGATCGGGTGGCTGTAGAGCTGCTGATGCCCAACGGAACCAACGAGCGAGTGACAGATTCCATCATCAGTCTAATCGAAGAGAAATCCCGAATTGTCAACCAGGAGTTGACCGAAAAGTACCTGAAGGGAACCGATAAGCAGATGTTCGAGAACACCATAAAGAACCTGGGCCCTGGTTCTTCTGCAGCTACATTGGTCATTAACCTCTTGCCGGGGGAAGAGCGGCCCGATGAGGTGCGTTCTGATGTGGTTACCAGCCGCCTTCGTGAATTGGTAGGGCCGGTTATTGGGGTAGAAAGCCTCATCTACGGTTCAGGAGGAAACTTTGGGGGAGACCCGGTTTCTATCTCCTTGCTCGGAAGTAATATTGAACAACTCAAAGCGGCTAAGGCAGAGCTGAAACAGGCCATGCTGGACAATGCGCTTTTGAAAGATGTAGCTGATAACGACCCTGATGGGATCAAAGAAATTCGTCTGGAACTCAAGGACAACGCCCGTCCTCTAGGGCTGGACCTCAGAGGGATTATGAACCAGGTGCGTTCTGGATTCTTCGGAGTGCAAGCCCAGCGTTTTCAAAGAGGGCAGGACGAGATCCGGGTTTGGGTGCGTTATGCCCGTTCCAACCGATCTTCTATTAGTGATCTGGACCGTATGCGAATCAACACCCCGACGGGCGCCCAGGTCCCCTTAAAAGAAATTGCAGATTATTCCATTGAACGCGGAGATGTCGCCATCAACCACTTGGATGGACTGCGAGAAATCCAAATCAGCTCGGATTTAAGCAACCCGGACGAAACCACGGCCACCGAAATTTTGGAATGGATTCGAGGAGAAGTGATGCCTGATATTTTGGCGCGCTACCCCACGGTAACGCCCTCTTATGAAGGGCAGAACCGAGAGGCGGGTAAACTGGTCAGCTCCCTACGTTTTGTAGGACTGACCGTCTTGTTCCTCATTTACATGACCATCGCCTTTACCTTTAGAAGCTTTAGCCAACCCTTACTGCTCATCCTGATGGTTCCCTTCAGCTTGACTGCGGTGGCTTGGGGGCATTATCTCCACGGCTTCCCGGTGAACATCCTTTCGCTTTTGGGAATTATTGCCCTGATCGGGATTATGGTCAACGATGGCTTGGTGCTAATCGGAAAATTCAATTCCAACTTACGAGAAGGCCTCCATTTTGACGAAGCGCTTTACGAAGCTGGTCGTTCGCGATTTAGAGCGATCTTCTTGACTTCGGTGACCACTATTGCCGGATTGGCTCCCTTACTGATTGAAAAAAGCCGTCAGGCTCAGTTCTTGAAGCCTATGGCGATCTCTATTGCCTATGGGATAGGATATGCTACGCTTTTAACGCTTATCTTATTGCCCTTGTTCCTCTCTTTCGGAAATTCCCTTAAAGTAGGAGTGAAGTGGTTGAGAACCGGAGGTGATGTGAGCAAGGAGGAAGTAGAACGCGCGATTAAAGAACAAAACAGCGGCTATGATGCACACTAGACATTTTTCTTTTCTGCTGTTGGGTCTGTTGCTTTGCACCGCTGCGGCGCAAGCACAGGAGGTCATGCCGGATCAGAACATTCCTTCTAAGACCACAAAAGACGTTGAGCTTTTGACCAAGGACCAGGCCGTGCAACGCGCCCTGGAAGAAAACCTTGGGGTACAAGTGGCCTTGAACAATGTCGATATCGCCAAAAACAACCGCAGTCTTCTCAATTCTCGATTTTTGCCTACGGTGAGTGGGTCAGCGGGGGCGAGTCAAGACATCAACGACCAGACGGCGACCTTTCAGGACGGATCTACCCGAACCGTAGAGGATGCAGAAACAACGCGCTACAACGCATCGGTTAATGTAAACTACACCCTCTTTGATGGGTTTGGACGCTGGTACAACTACAAACGTTTAAAGGAGGAGTATAACCTGAGTGAACTGCAGGCTCGAGAAACCATCGAAACCACCTTGCTGCAGCTCTTTACGGTCTATTTTGAAGTCGCTCGTCTTACCGAAAATATTACGGTGTTGGAAGATACCTATGCCAACACGTCTAGTCGCTTGCAGAGAGCCGAGTACAGTTTTGAGTTCGGGCAGGTCAACAAGCTGGATGTGCTCAACGCTCAAGTGGATCTGGTCAACGACAGCATCAACCTGATTTCAGAAAAGCAGGCCTTGCGCAATGCCAAGCGTGATTTGAACATCATTTTGAACAAGTCACTGGCGGATCGCTTTGTGGTGGATACCTCGGTCTATTTTACGAATCCACTCAAAATCGAAGAGTTCGTCGGCAGTGCTTCCGAGAACAACGTAACCCTTCTTCAACTCGAAAAGAACATCCGCATCAACGACCTCTTGCTTAAAGGGAGTAAGTCAGTTTTTTTACCAACCATTGGTCTAACCGGGTCTTACGGATGGAATGAAGGGCAGTTCCCGGCCACCAACTTTTTGGCCTCGAATACCTCTCAGGGATTTTCGGCCGGGCTTAATCTGACCTGGAACCTCTTTGACGGAGGCTCAGGAGTGACCGCTGTGCGCAACGCCCGCATACAGTTGGATTCACAGGAGCTGCTCAGGGAACAGACCCGACAGCAGATTCTCCGCGATATTGCCAATGCTCTCGGGGACTATGAAAACCGCCTGCAGGTGTACAACTTGCAAAAGCAGAATGTCTTGACGGCGACAGACAACTACAACCGTTCCAATGAACAGTACAAGGTGGGCCGAATCACCTCCATTGAGCTGCGTCAGGCTCAGATCAATCTGCTCAATGCCAAAACCAACCGTAACTTTGCAAAGTACACGGCAAAACTGGCCGAGTTGCAATTACTTCAATTGACGGGCCAGTTGCTCAATCTGGGTTGGTAAAATGAACGAAGTCTTTTTTCAATGTCCGTACTGCTGGGAGCAAATATCTGTCCTGGTGGACCCTTCTGTACCCCAACAGTCCTATATCGAAGATTGTGAAGTCTGCTGCAGACCCATTCAGTTTGATATTCATGTAGACGAAGCAGGGGAAGACATCAGTCTGCAGGCCGACAGTATAGAACAGTAGGGGCAGAACTTCACAGGCTTCCCTACTTTTGTCCTATGACAAGTATTCAAATCATCAAAAACCGCTCTGATATCGGGGCCGGAACCCGGGGATCCGATATGGGGATTGACGCCATCGAGATTGCCGCTATCAATGCAGGAAACGACTACTTTAACCGTTACCTCTACCTGGATGTCCCTACCCACAACGAGTCGGTCTACAACAAAGTAAAAGTAGAATCAGCCAAGCGGGTTCAATTTGTTTTGAGCCAGTGCCAGCGGGTCTCTAAAAGTGTTCGACAGGTCCTGGGAGGAAAGCATTTCCCCATAGTCCTATCAGGGGATCACAGTTCGGCTTTAGGAACGCTGAGTGGCCTTAAAGGTCACTTCCCCCAGCAGAATATAGGCGTTATCTGGATCGATGCCCACGCTGATTTGCATTCACCTTATTCTACTCCTTCCGGAAATGTGCACGGAATGCCCCTGGCGGCTGCTTTGGGCGCTGATAATTTGAATTACCAAGTCAACGACTTGGACGAGCAGGCCCAGAACATTTGGGAGCAAATGAAAGACATTGAAGTGGAGGGGTCTAAGGTCAAACCAGAACACCTTATTTACTTTGGATTACGCGACACAGAAGAGGCCGAAGACGCCCTTCGAGAGGAATTGGGTATCCGAAACTACACCGTAGCCGAAACGCGCTATAGAGGCCTTGAAAATTGCCTTTCTGAAGCGTTAGGTGCGCTTTCTTCTTGCGACTATATCTATGTGTCCTTTGACGTGGATAGCATGGATTGTGACTTGATCTCTCGTGGTACCGGAACTCCGGTTCCAAAAGGCTTTGATCCTGAGGAAGTCAAAAGCATCATTAAAGCGGTCATCGACACCAATAAGTTAATTTGTCTGGAGGTTTGTGAGGTGAATCCCTTGCTCGATACCAAAGGAAATGTGATGGCCGAAACCGCCTTTGATGTGCTGGATTCGGTGACTGCGCATTTTCTGGAACATCACGGTTAAGAAAATTCTGGAGTTCAGGCTCTTAAATTTTTACTAAAACTCGAAAATGGGTACCATCGCATTGCTCCAGCTATTATATTTGTTTAAGAAGATAATAAAATAGTTAAACAATGACAGAGTTGTTAGAAAGGGCAGAAGCCTATGAGCGGCTCAAGATGAGCCACATGAGTACCAGTGACCGTGTGAAAGCATCCCGCGAAGGAAAAGAGATTGTTTTGGGGATCAATGAGATCTACAAAAAAACCAAAGATGGCTCTTTGATGGACTGGATGAAGCGCGTCACTGTCAAAAAGAAAAAGATCGAGAAACGTTTAAACTACGTTCCAGAAGTTTAAACCTACTTATAGCTTCCTGACGGGGACTGGCAAGTGTGGGAAAAGAATTGCTATGAATCCCTTATTCAAAATGAAGTGTTTATGATGGGGCCGTTGGAAAACACAGGCACTGCTCCTCAGGAAGTTTATTGAAGAAGCCTATATTTGGCACAACAAGAATGACCTCTATGATGAGTACAGCAACTCCCAAAGTGGCCATAGTTGGAGCCGGAATAAGTGGCTTAACCGCTGCTAAGCGTTTCGAACTAGAAGGCTGGTCCCCCGTTTTATTTGATCAAGAAAAGCGTGTCGGAGGAAGAGTAGCGACCGATGTGCAAGGTGATTTTTATTTAGATCACGGCTTTCAGGTCCTCCTCACTTCTTATCCAGAGGCCAAAAAACAACTCAATTACGAAGAACTCAAGCTCGTCCATTTTGAGGCGGGAGCTCGGATTTACAAAAGCGGAAAATCCTATTTGCTCGGAGACCCCCTTAAAAATGAAAAGTTTTTCTTCCCCACCCTCTCCTTTCCTTTTGGAAGTATTCGGGACAAATGGAATGTCTTTCGTCTCAAAAGAGAATTGCAGACCAAGACCGTAGAAGAGATTTTTGCTTCCCCAGAAAAGACCACCTTAGACTACCTGCAGGATAAAGGCTTTTCAAAAAGCATTATCGATCACTTTTTTAAGCCCTTCTTTGCTGGAATTTTCTTGGAACCAGATTTGGCCACTTCCAGCCGAATGTTTGAATTTGTCTACAAAATGTTTGGAGATGGCCATGCTGCCTTACCCCGCAGAGGAATTCAACAAATCCCTAGGCAATTGCACAGCCAATTAACTTCAACGAACTTGCGCCTGGAGTGCACAATCACAGGCCAGGAAGGTCCTGTTCTAAGCTGGACTGATGCAGCCGGTGAGCCCCAACAAGAAGCCTTTGACAAGGTGGTTTATGCGGGTACTTGCATGGTTGATCCCGCAGCGCAGGATTTGCAGCACGACAAGGGGCAATGGAACAGTTGCAACAACTTTTACCTTGAATACCTCGAGGGGAGCCTGGAAGAAAACCTCATCGGTTTGATCGCTGAACCCAATGCCTTGATCAATAATATTCACTTGGTACCCACGGCAGATGGTACGCCTTCTAAACTTTTATCGGTCACCCTGCTCAAGTCTCCTGAGGTCGACAGCAACACCCAAGCGGAAGCTATTCGTTCGGAATTGCGTCGTGTATGCGGTATTGAGGCCGGAAAACTGATTGCTCATTATGTCATCAAAAAGGCCTTGCCCGTTGTGGGAAGCTTGCAGTATCAACTGAAACCAGAAGACTACAGCCGAGAGAATCAGCATTATGTGGCCGGGGATTATTTACTCTACCCCTCACTTAACGCGGCCATGCATTCAGGAACTGCAGCGGCTGAAGCCTGTATCGCTTCACAATAGATCGCTAAGACTGACAAAAATCATATCGTGAGTGAACACAGGACTGTACCTTGGATTTAAAATTCAGGCGTATGACAACACATGTTCAATTCATAGGGATGGGGGTGAGCGAAGCCCTCGAAAAAAGAATTATCCTTAAGACGGAGAAACTGGCGCATAAATTCCCCTGGCTCATCAGGGCGGAGGTACTGATTAAGGTCGGAAACAACTCCAAAGGCCCCAATGATATTTGCGAAGTAAAGCTTAGTGCTCCAGGACCTTATCTATTTGCCAAGGCCACGGAAGAGAATTTTGAGAAAGCCGTTGCGCGTGCCTTGCGAGAAGCAGAGATTCTGTGCGAAAAAAGAAAAATGAAGTTTGTTCGCCACTAGCACCTGAAGCCTCCGACTTGACAAAGGAATAAAGTGTTCTTTTTCCTGTAAATATTCTGGATTATTCCCCTCAGGTATCTTAATTTTGCGTAACCAAACTGAATCACTCACTTGCAAGTGTTTATCAAAATCCAAAAAGCGGCCACTTCCGGGGCCGCTTTTCTTTTTTTAAGCGCGTAGACTTTTGATGGTGTGAACCGTTCTGGTCGGCTGATACCGCCCTTTCCATTCTCTTTCGGGTCTAAATAGGCCGTCGTTTCGTTGAAGTTCTGAAGAGGGAAATTCCTCTGTTTGGATAATACTCCCTTCTCCTAAAGGTCCGTTGAGTCGGTCGATGGCCAGTTTGCGATCCATTCCAAAGTCATAATCGGGATCCATCGATTGCATCTGATCAATGACCGCTGAAATGTCGATGAAGATGGACTCCGTCGCTCTTTGTTTCCGGTTCTTGTGGACGAATTGTGTTTCTAATTTGATCTCATCAATATAGCGGCCTTTGTGCATCTTTAAGCTCTGTTCTACAATGCGCCATTCTTTTTTCTGGGCTTGCATTAGGCCTTTGATGATGCCGAGCTCCATATACAGGTAGCCCTTTCCGACATAGTCATCGATGATATAGGGGTTGTTGATGTGCTTTCCGAATTCACCGGAGCCACCAAAGCTTGTTCCATTGATAGTAGGGAAAAGTTCTTTCAGTTTCATGACGGGTGTTTTTTGAGGTTCTATACCTTAATGACACCAGAAACAAAAGGTTACCCTTCAAAGGAGTTAAATCGAATAAAAAAATGCTAAGATTCCGGAAACAGGCGGCCTTTGGCGTTAAAGAAATGCCCGAGGTATTCCAGAATTTCAGTTTCATAGACTCCGTATGCTCTCCAGGCAATCAATCCCAACAGACCCAATACCAGTAGCCAGAGGATGCGCTGAGCCGTTCGAATGGGTTGAGGAGGTACTGGAGCTTCCATTTCTGAGAAATGAGGGCTAGCGTGCTGCTGACGCGCCAATTCCACTTTGGCAGCGCAGCGGGCAATCGCGGTCACACATTCGGCATACAGAGGGCTTTTCACCGCTTCCTCTTTGTTGAGTTCTTTTCGGCAGTAGAAATACTGGTTTCTGGCCAACTGGGGTTGCCCTGATCTTTCCAGTCTCTTCGCCACCTCCAAGATGGATTTGGTGCGTCGGTGCGCGGCTGGTCGCAGAGTGTCGATGACTTCAGGTGCGGGCTTCCATTCCATCTCGAGCTGCACACTTTCCTGGGAGCTGGAGACTAAAGTAGGCACGCCTGTTTCGTCTCCTATTTCGAGGG
>CAZLGZ010000061.1:0-13633 GCA_964558965.1 uncultured Flavobacteriaceae bacterium | reverse complement strand
CCGCCAATTCATTTAAGGTCAACTCTTCATTCAGGAAGGGTTTTTCCTTATCCATCAGTGCAATCAAATCAGCTTCCAGCTGCTTCTCTTCTGAGGTCAAGTCCGTACTATTAGCTTGAGGAGGAGTTTCGAGCAGAAAATAAGGAACCAGAACCTTGGATTGTCGAATACCGTAAAAAGCCAATTGCACAACAGCTATTACGACTAGTACGGCCACCAAGCTTTGTGTACGCCAGGCAAAAAGCCCAAAGTACACCTGAGAAATCACAAAGAAGAGATCTATAGACAAGACCACAAAAAAGGAAATCAAAACCGCCCGAATCCAGATAAAATTATTGTACTCCAAGTGGGAATAAGTGCATTTGTAGATGCGCTTTAGTCTTGAAAATTCCCGAAATGTAAACCCAATACTCGTCAAAAAATAGAGGTCGAACAGTATTCTCAAGTACTGCCTGTTTTCATCCAGAAAAACAAGATGCCCTTGAAAGTAATGACCGGATTCAAGAGCAATTAAATAAGGTCCGTACAAGAAAAGCACCCCCAAAATAAAGGGCGAAAAATGGAGTGCTATTTGCTTCCAAGAGAGTTGCTGCCCATAAAAAAGGGAGCGTACATACAGGAATAGCAAAGGGGGCAAAAGCAACTTGGAGCTCATGGCCGGTACCAGGACCAGACGGCTTAACCATCGCAGTTGATTGAGCTGGCTATAAGATTCGAGAACTACCGTCAGCAAGACCGTAAAGATGACGAGCAACAACTGTCTGGACAGGTCCCGTTCCTTGGATTTAAATACGATATAGAGGTAAGTCAGCAGAACGAGTATTCCCGCGACATAGATAAAATCGTAAAGGAGGTTGGCTTGGTTCAATCCTTACAGTCTTAAGTATTCTTTACACCTAATTCGTTGCGAAGGAACTACATTTTGGAATATCGTAAAACACCTTCAACCTGTTTTTCTAATGAGTTCTTTCATTCCTTTCTCCGTCAGTATTTGCCCTTGAAATCTTAGGGACTTCCCTGTTGCTTTTACAACAAAGCGAACCTGAATAATCCGGCTGTATTTCTTACCAAACAAGGACCAAATTTGAGCATGTCTATGATGGTAAGAATAGTCAATTTTACGGGTAAACTTTTGACTGAGATCCAGACTTTTGAGGGACATACCCATCACGTTCATGACGGTTATTTTTCTCTCTCTTACACAAACCTGGTGAGGAAGAAAAAATAGCGTGATTAACCCAAGGCAGAATCCGAGGCCAAAATAGGGAAGCAAAAAAGGCTGTTCTGTAAAGGCCAAAACTAAAAAAGTGATCAAGGCGGAAAGAAACAGAATACAAACCACCCGAACCCAAAGAAAAACCAGATCCTTTTCTAACATAAAGGCGAAACTAGTTAATACCTACTAGGAATTTGACTAGTAAGGCTCCATTAATTTAACATCGTTTTTAAAACCAAGGATTTGATAAATCCTTCAGGACGGTAGAACTTTGCAAAAAAAGAGCTGGGGAACAAGAAAATAGGTCTGCTTCCTTTTTCAAGTTTTCAACGAGGGACCGTAATGTTTTTACCACTCCCTCGTCTTATTAAGAGAGATTCTAAATAATATCATTTGAATATAGTAGCAGATAATACCGAAGCCGTCCTCAAAGAGCTTTTTGAAGATTCCAAAAAGGACCGTTTCAAAATGATCAAAGCCTTAGGAAAGAGCATCCTTAAACCCATAGGACCTGAAGACTTCAAAGATGTTTACCTCTCGATTTCGAAAGAACAAGGGG
Source organism: uncultured Flavobacteriaceae bacterium (assembly GCA_964558965.1). Classification (GTDB taxonomy): domain Bacteria; phylum Bacteroidota; class Bacteroidia; order Flavobacteriales; family Flavobacteriaceae; genus Aureicoccus. The sequence goes on along the minus strand of CAZLGZ010000061.1, from coordinate 11,858 downwards.
TGGCCCTGAGGTCGTTGATTAAAACAAGGAAACTCAAAAACATCGTTGAATTCGGTACCTCCTTCGGAATTTCAACCCTGTATATGGCCCAGGCCATTCTGGAGACAGGCGGACAGATCACCACCACCGAACTTCTGGAATCCAAGGCCAAAAAAGCCCAAGCGAATTTTGAAAGAGCCGGGGTGGCAGACCTCATCGAGCTCAGGGTTGGAGATGCAATGGAAACCCTAAAGGAATACAGCCAGCCCATTGACTTGCTTTTTCTGGATGGCTGGAAAGACCTTTACCACCCCCTATTTAGACTCCTTGAACCCCTTTTCCACGAAAAGACGGTGATCTACGTTGACAATGCTGACATGGGCGATACACGGGCCTTTTTACAGACCATAGAACAAGGCGGGCAGTACCGAATCGATTATGCATTTGACGAGAAAGTCGCTCTGGTGATTCCCCAGTGATCAGGGATTTATTCCCGAAATGACCAAAAACAAAAAACCCTCTGACAATGCAGAGGGTTTTTTTGTTGGCCTACTAGGACTCGAACCTAGAATGACTGAACCAAAATCAGTAGTGTTGCCAATTACACCATAGGCCATTCCAATATTGAGGGTGCAAATTTAAAACAATACTTCTTTTGACCAAAGTAAATCTTTTAAAAGTGCACTAACACTTTTTAAGAAACTTTTGAGCAATCCCAATTGTCCTGTTTACGTTCTTGCTCTGCAGTATAAGAGTGCCCTTAAGAAGTAATAAGGTTTTGCAAAAAAGGAGCGGTCTGCACGATTATTTAATAAATTCGCCCAACCGAAAATAAACGCGTCTATGGTATTCCAACATTTGTCCTTTGTTAAACAAGCACGCTTTGCCGAAGATTACGATAAATGGAATACCCTTTTGGGCTGGTTGAGCTTTTTAATCGCCCTAATCGTCTACTTTATGACGGTTGAACCGACCGGAAGTTTTTGGGATGCTGGTGAATACATCACTACCTCAGCCAAATTACAAGTGGGTCACCCACCGGGAGCCCCGCTTTTACAAATGATCGGTGCCTTTTTCGCCCTTTTTGCCTTCGGGAATGAGCTGAAAATCGCCCTAATGGTCAATTCGGTTTCGGTGGTATCAAGTGCCTTTGCGGTTCTTTTCACTTATTGGATCATCACCAACCTCCTGAAAAAAGTCATTACCAAAGAAGAGGGGGCGCTCGACAACAGCAATGCCCTTGTGCTTTTGGGGAGTGGACTCATTGGAGCCTTGGCGTTCACCTTTTCTGACAGTTTTTGGTTCAATGCCGTAGAAACGGAAGTATATGCCATGGCCAGTTTTATTATGGCCCTACTCTTTTGGTTAGGCCTGAAGTGGACAGACAACCTGGATGACCCTCGAGGTCATCGCTGGCTCCTTCTGATTTGCTTTGTCATCGGCTTGGTCTTTGGTATACAGTTTATGGGCTTCCTGGCCATCCCGTCCATCGGACTCCTTTTCTTTTTCAAAAAATACCCGAAGCCGACCTGGAAACAATTCCTCTTGGGGAATGTAGCCGTAGTCGCGGTTCTCTTTTTGGTCTACAAGTTTTCTTTGACTTACGTATTAAAGCTTTTTGGGGCTGGAGAGGTATTCTTCGTCAATCAAGTGGGACTGCCTTTTAACTCAGGAACCATCATCATTGGCCTCCTGTTTATCGGTCTGTTCTACTGGGGGATCACCTACACCAAAAAGAACAAACTGCCTTTGGCCAATCTGATTGTTCATTGCTTGCTGTTCCTTTTCTTAGGATTCTCTTCCTGGCTCATGCTTCCGATTCGTGCAAATGCCCAAACCGTAGTAAACGAAAACAACCCGGAAGACGCCCGTTCACTATTGGCCTATTACAACCGGGAACAGTATCCTGGAGTAGAAAGTCCAGTCTATGGGAGCTACTACAGTGACCTCTTTGCAGAACCGGGGAACGATATTGACGATAAACCCAAATACGAAAAAGACCACACCCTGGGCAAATACGTTATCGTCAACCAGTACGAAGACGCCCTTCAGGGTCCAAACCCCGAGCACGTTGGCCTACTCCCCCGAATGTGGAGTGATGCCAATGCCGAAAATTACATGCGTTATTACGGACGCCTGGATTACAAAATCAAACCCCGTCACCGCATCAGTGCGGGGAACGGAGAACCCATCACCGCCAAAGACTACACGGATCTAATCGATGCTATCCGCCGTTTTGAAGCCATGGACGCCGGTGGGCAAATCGGCACCGAACAGTACATTGACTTCCTCCGCTCTTTTGGAGACTATATCGACGTTCAAAAACCCACCCTGGGCGATAACCTCAGGTACCTCTTCGACTTTCAGTGGGGGTATATGTACGTGCGGTACTTTATGTGGAATTTCGTCGGTAGACAAAACGACGTTCAGGGTCGCTACGACGGCAACGGGAACTGGATCAGTGGAATCAACTTTTTGGATTCGGCCCGCATTGGAAGCCAAGACAACTTGCCGAGCGATGACCTAAACAACAAAGGGCGGAATACGTATTTCTTCCTTCCCTTTATCCTGGGACTAATCGGCATCATCTACCAGGTAGTGCGCAACCCCAAACAATTCTGGATACTTTTGGTCTACTTCCTCTTTACGGGATTAGCCATTCAATTCTACACCAACCCGCCCATCTTCCAGCCCAGAGAACGCGATTACTCGCTGGTTGGGTCTTTCTTTATCTTCTGCTTGTGGATTGGTATGGGAGCCTACGGTTTGTTTGTAGAATTACGTAAACGTTTAAAATTCCAATGGACCGGCCCTGCTGTTCTCGGTTTGACCTTCTTGACGGTTCCTCTACTGATGGCCGCACAGAACTGGGATGACCACGATCGTTCCGGAAGACAAACAGCCCGCTCAACGGCCATGGCTTATCTCTCGTCTTGTAAAGAAGACGCTGGAGCCATTTTGTTCACCATTGGCGATAACGACACCTTCCCACTCTGGTATGTTCAGGAGATCGAAAACTTCAGAACGGATGTACGGGTAGTCAACACCAGTCTGTTCGCTACGGATTGGTACATCGATCAGATGAAGCGACAAGCCTACGAGAGCGCGCCTATTCCTTCTCAATTGACCCACGACAAATACCGTTTTGGGACACGGGACGCCATCTATTACCAAGGGCTTCCAGGAATATCTGAAAAGCGCTGGAGCCTTGATGACTTTATGAACTGGGTGAGCAGCGATGATCCGCAGACCAAATTGCGATTTTGGCTGGAACGCCGAGGAGCAGACCTGAGCCAATATCCGGAGTCCAACCTCAATATCGTGATCTACCCGACCAATAAAATTCGGATTCCGGTAAACAAAGAGAATGTACTGGCTAGCGGCCTGGTCAAACCGGAAGACGCCGATCTTATTGTAGACTACATCGACATTGATCTTCCAAAAGGCGCCCTTCCCAAAAACCGCATCCTGATGTTGGATATTCTGAAGAACAACGATTGGAAGAGACCGCTCTACTTCTCTGGAGGAAGCTTTGATAAGGCCGAATACATTTGGATGAAGGATTACCTGCAGTTGGATGGCTTGGTCTACAAACTCGTACCGATCAAAACCAAGAACGCCAGCGCCTTCGAAATGGGACGCATCGATTCTGATTTGATGTACGATATCGTGATGGACTGGGAATGGGGGAACTCCTCAGACACCTCCATTTATCACGATACCCAAACCCGTTCTCAAGGGCTTTCTTTCCGCAGTAATCTGGCGCGATTGAGCGAGCAATTAATCCGTGAAGGTAAAATTGAAAAGGCCCGCAATATTATCGAATTGGCCATGGAACAGCTGCCTTTTGAGAGCTATGGTTTTTACGCCTTCCTGGAGCCTTATTTGGATGGCTACTTCAAGGTAGGAGAAACGGAAAAGGCCAAGGAACTCTTCGAAAAACTCAAGAAGGTCTACCAAGAGAGATTAGACTACCGCAGCGGATTAAAGGAAGCGGAAAAAGTGGATCAAATGGAAGATGTCTATGCCGATCTACAAGCCTATCGCCGTGTAGTAGATATCCTGTTCGAAAACCAACAACTGGACTGGGGAACAGAAGAACTTGGGATTTACAGCCAATACGTGCAGCCATTCCGCACCTATATGGGCGATGATAATGCGGACTACTTGCTGGAGTCCCCTCTTGAGTTGAAGATGGAGGAGTTAAAGTCAGAGGAAGGCGCAATTCTTCCCGACAGTGCTACCCTGGACAGCCTTCAAAAGGCCTTGCAAATTCCGGATACGGTACTGAATTAAACGTACTCCTGAAGAATACCCATTAGGGTTTCTGCGTCTTGCTCTCCGCTTTGACGCCAAACCATTTCACCCTTTTTGTAGATCATTAGGGTAGGCAATCCTTTAATGCGCAAAGCTTGCGAAAGCTCTTTGTTTTTATCGACATCAATCTTGATGATTTTGCCTTGGGCCCCTAGAGAAACGGCTACTTCTTTTAAAACTGGATGCATGGCCATACTGGCATCACTCCACTCTGCGTAAAAGTCAAGCAGAACTGGAACATTTCTGTCGATTAATTCCCCAAATTTAGACATGTGCTGGTCTTAGGATTCGTTTAAAATTAGCAATTTTTCAATTGGGCTTTTCTCCTGTAAGCGGATCACTTTCAAGAGCATAATCCCTTTAGGCTTCTCCCTTTTTCTTCAGGGTGATCACCGAAATTTCTGGCCAGATGCCTACCCTGCCCGGGTAACCCAAAAAGCCAAAACCACGGTTGACGTTGATAAAGTGCTTACCCTGTTGGTAAATACCAGCCCATTCTTTGTAGCGGTATTGTACCGGGCTCCACTTGAGTTGGGGGATTTCAATTCCAAATTGAAAGCCGTGGGTGTGCCCACTTAAAGTCAAATGAAACTGTTGTGCATGCGTCAAAACCTGCTCCCTCCAGTGAGAAGGGTCATGGCTCAACAATACTTTAAAACTGTCATTAGACAAGCCTTCTGAAGCCTTATCCAGATCTCCTTGTTGGGTGAATCCACCGGTTCCCCAGTTTTCTACCCCCACCAAAGCAAATTCCTCTCCATCGCGTCGGATAAAGCGGTGCTCGTTGAGTAAAGGCTCAAAGCCCATATTGCGCTGTTCCGTCAAGAGGTTTTGTAAATTCTTTTTCTTGGCCTCCGGATCTTCTCGGAAAGGGCCGTAGTAATCCCCGTAATCGTGGTTCCCCAAGATCGAGAACTTCCCATCCGGGGCATCGAGGGTGCTCAGCAAATGACTCCACTCATAGACTTCATCCGCGCGGTCATTGACCATATCTCCCGTAAAGACGATCAGGTCTCCTTCTTGCTTATTAACCAGGTCAATCCCGTACTTGACGCGCTCGTAGTCTGTTGACTTTAGCCAACTTCCGGCATGAATATCGGAGATTTGTACAATACGATATCCGTCAAAGGAAGCCGGTAAATCATCAAATTCAACTTGGTACTGACGCACCTGGTAATTGTGCTTGCCCTTGTACATTCCGTACAACAAACCGGCAAAAGGCACAGTCCCTGTAGCAATGGCCAAACCGCTAATGAATTGACGACGGCCAGGCATATAGCTTTGGTCTTCATCGTCCACCCCGACAAGGTGATTCATCATCCAGGCAATCACCCGGTAGACGTCTTCGACCAACATAAAAATGGCGAGAATGGTAATCAGGACCAGAAAGGCCATAAAAACACCGGCAGAGATGGCCGGCATTCCAGAGAAGGAATCCCCGGGCTCTCGGGCATAGATAAAGTAAGCCAATAGAGCAGGCGTACCAAAGAGTAAAACACGGTATACTGTATGAATCCAAGGATTCTTGATCACGGTCTTTAAGGCCTGAAATCCATAAAATCCCAAGACCAGATAAACGGCGATGAGGATGATTAATCTGAGATATGCACTATCCACAAAATGTCTTTATATAGTTAACGGCAAACAACAAATTTATTTCTTTCTGCTCAAGAGCCCTAAAACGTTAAGATCATTTAACGATTTCAATTACAGGACGCAAGCTTTCGGAATTTGTTACTCTTACCCGAAATTCCTCGACCAAGTCTGCTGAATTAAACTGAGGAAAAACTCCCTCAGGACTCGGTATACCTCTTTCTTCAAAGGCTGTGCCAGAAAGGTGAATCGCCTGAAAGCCGGCCTTTTTGAAGGCGGCCGCATTTTTCGCCTTGACTCCCCCACCCGGCATCACAACACCAGTCGTGAAGACTTCTTTCATCCTATGCAGGGTTTCAAAACCCGACTCCACAGAGCGGGCTCCTCCAGAGCTAAGTAGGGTATCCACAGGATATTCTGTGAGCCTAGCCGCTGCCTCGACCGGATCCACTACCCAGTCAATAGCCCGGTGAAACGTAAAAGACAAAGGCTGCGTTGCTTGCTCGATCAGTCGCAGCATCCGCTCCAAAGCTTTCAGATCGAGTTGGTTTTCCGGAGTTAAACCACCCCAAACAATCCCCTGAGCACCGGCTTCCAGGATAGCATATAACTCGGCTTCCATCTGTCTCCACTCCGTTGTGTTGTAGACAAAAGGCCCGCTTCGGGGTCGCAAGAGAACATGAACAGGCACATCCACCTCCTGGAGCACTTGCTTAAGGCAGCCTTGAGAGGGCGTGATTCCTCCTACCGAAAGCTCCGCACAGAGCTCGATGCGATCTGCTCCCGCCTCCTGCGCACGCAGGGCCGAGTCCAGGCCATTGGCACATACTTCGACAATCATTTGTTTATCTTTAGAAGGCTGAAAAATAACCAATCTATGAACAGAAGACACTTTCTCAAAAAAGGAGGACAAAGTGCCGCCACTCTCGGAACCACGGCTCTACTTCCAGCAAGCCTACTCACCGCCTGTCAGGAAGAAGACAAGACGAGCGATAGCCCCGCGAATAAACCCGTGGTTATCGCGACCTGGAATGTGCCCAACGCCACCGAAGCCGCCTGGAAAGTGTTGAGTGCTCAAGGTTCGGCCCTCGATGCTGTAGAGCAAGGCACCCGGGTAGAAGAAGCCGATACCAAGAACCAATCGGTCGGAAAGGGTGGTCGCCCGGACCGAGAGGGTCAAGTGACGCTAGATGCCTGTATCATGGACCACAAGGGCAATTGTGGCGCAGTGCTCTACATGCAGAATGTCACCCACGCCGTTTCTGTCGCTCGCAAAGTACTGGAAGATACTCCCCACGTCATGTTGGCCGGAGATGGAGCAGAACAGTTCGCTTACGAAAAAGGCTTTCCCAAAGAAAATCTTCTGACGGAAGCCTCCGAAAAAGAGTGGAAGAAGTGGCTTGAAAAATCAGAATACAGCCCCGTAATTAATATTGAGAACCACGACACCATAGGGATGTTGGCTCTTGACGAGGCCGGAAATTTATCCGGAGCCTGTACCACCAGCGGCATGGCCTACAAGATGGCCGGGCGTATTGGAGACTCTCCCATCATCGGAGCGGGTTTATTCGTCGACAACGAAATCGGCGCGGCAACGGCAACGGGTATGGGGGAAGAAGTCGTCAAAACCGTCGGAAGCTTCCTGGTTGTGGAACTTATGCGTCAGGGATACAGCCCTCAGGAAGCCTGTGAAGAAGCCATCAACCGCATTGTCAAAAATAACCCCAAGTACAAGGACATACAGGTGGGTTATATCGCGCTGAACAAGAAAGGAGAATACGGAGGATACTGCATTCACAAAGGTTTCAGCTACCGGGTTTACGAAAATGACGGGCACCAAAATATTCCGGGCGCGAGTTACCTCTAAGCCCCCCGGAAGCCACAATTATTTCCTAGTTTTGAAACCGCCCTCATTTCAGGGCGCCTAACAGTTCAATTTACATGTCAGCTCCAAAAAGACTCTTCCTACTCGATGCTTACGCCCTTATTTTTCGTGGTTACTACGCCCTGATTCGCAACCCTCGGGTCAATTCCAAAGGCATGGATACCTCGGCCATCTTCGGCTTTACCAATTCGCTTTTTGATGTGATTCGACGCGAAAAACCAGATCACCTCGCTGTTTGTTTTGACAAGGGAGGAAGTGCAGAACGCACCGAGCTGTTTGAAGACTACAAGGCCAACCGCGATGAGACTCCGGAAGCTATCAAAATCGCAGTACCCTATATTCAAGAGATCCTTAAAGCCATGCACATTCCCGTTGTGGAATTGGAAGGTATGGAAGCCGACGACATTATTGGGACCCTGGCCAAGCAGGCCGAAAAGGAGGGTTACCAGGTCTATATGGTCACCCCGGACAAAGACTTCGGACAGCTGGTTTCCGAAAACATCTTTATGTACCGCCCCGCCCGCATGGGCAACGGTATCGAAATTTGGGGAATCCCCGAAATTCAAGCCCGCTTTGGAGTGGAGCGCCCAGAACAAGTGATCGACTACCTCGGGATGATGGGAGATGCCAGTGACAATATTCCGGGCCTACCCGGCGTAGGGGACAAAACGGCCAAAAAATTCATCGCTGAATACGGTAGCTTAGAGGGTCTGCTCGCAAACACCGACAAGCTCAAAGGCAAGATGAAAGAAAAGGTGGAAGAGAATGCCGAACTCGGTAGGCTTTCCAGAAAGCTCGCCACCATAATTACAGACTGCGATGTCACCTTCAAGGCCGAAGAATTCGAAATGTCTGAACCCGACAAAGAGGGGGTTGGGGTCGTTTTTGAAGAATTGGAATTTCGCCGACTCAAAGACCAATTTCTCAAGCTGCCTATCCACGGGGAGCAGCCCGAAGCAGAAACCGAAACTACCACAGCAGCAGCACCGGCAAGCCCAAAAGTCGCCGGGAGCGGTCAATTCAACCTCTTTGGAGATGATCCTGCAGCGGCTGCAGCCACCCTGCAAGAGAGCGGAGGAAAACAAACCTTAGCCAACAGCAGTCACTTTTACCAGTGCCTGGATTCCAAAGCGGCCAAAATGATGTTTCTGGAAGAAATGATGGCCCAGGAATCCGTTTGCTTTGACACCGAGACCACCTCGATCAACCCCTTGGAGGCGGAACTGGTGGGGATCGCTTTCAGTTGGAAAGAAAGCCGCGGATACTACTGGCCTATGCCAGAAGATCGCGCAGAAACCGAACAGGAGCTGGAGCAGCTCAAGCCCTTTTTTGATGCGGAGCAGATCGAAAAGATCGGTCAAAACCTGAAGTACGATGTCAAGGTTTTACAGAACTACGGTATCGAAATCAAGGGGCCTCTTTTTGATACCATGTTGGCCCATTACCTCATCAACCCCGACATGAGGCACAACATGGATATCTTGGCCGAAACCTACCTCAACTACAAGCCGCAGTCCATCACCGAGTTGATCGGCAAAAAAGGAAAAAACCAAAAAAGCATGCGGGAAGTGCCCCTGGATCAGCAGACCGAATACGCGGTTGAGGATGCCGACATCACCTACCGCCTGGCCCAGCACTTTAGACCAGAGCTCAAAGAAGCAGGTACCTGGGATCTATTTGCGGACCTGGAAGTACCTCTTTTGAAGGTCCTAGCGGGTATGGAACGAAGTGGTATTCGCGTCGATGCAGATTTCTTAAAGAGCCTTTCGGGCAATTTAGAGACCGATATCCAACAGCTTCAAAACGATATTTACGAACTGGCGGGAACCACCTTCAATATCGCTTCTCCCCGACAACTCGGCGAGATTCTTTTTGATCAGATGAAACTGGTCGAAAAACCCAAAAAGACCAAAACCGGACAGTTTTCGACAGCAGAAGATGTACTTACTCCTCTAGCGAAAGACCACGACATCATTCAAAAGGTGCTCGACTTTAGAGGCTTGACCAAACTCAAAAGCACTTATGTAGACGCCCTTCCACAGGAGATTTCTCCTGTCACAGGCCGGGTACATACGGACTATATGCAAACGGTCGCCGCAACAGGGCGATTGAGTAGCAACAACCCCAACTTGCAGAACATTCCGATCCGAACCGAACGAGGTCGACAAGTCCGAAAGGCCTTTGTAGCCAAAGACGACCAACATGTTCTTCTGGCGGCGGATTACTCGCAAATTGAATTGCGGATCATTGCCGCGCTCAGTGAAGAGGACACCATGATCGAGGCCTTTAAACGAGGGGAAGATATTCACGCCGCCACGGCGGCCCGGGTTTTTAATGTAGCCCTGGACGAAGTTACCCGGGAGCAACGGGGTAACGCCAAGACCGTCAACTTTGGGATTATCTACGGGGTTTCTGCCTTTGGTTTGAGTAACCAAACGGAGCTCAACCGCACCGAAGCTAAAGAACTCATCGACACCTACTACAAAACCTACCCCAAGCTGAGAAGTTATATGCAGAACCAGGTGGATTTTGCTCGGGAGAAAGGTTATGTACAAACCGTTTTGGGTCGTCGGCGCTACCTCAAAGACATCAATGCGGGCAATGCCGTAGTTCGCGGAGCCGCAGAGCGAAATGCCGTCAACGCACCCATTCAGGGTAGTGCCGCCGACATCATCAAAATCGCTATGATCAATATTCACGAGGCACTGAAAAAAGGCAATTATAAGAGTAAGATGCTCCTACAGGTCCACGATGAATTGGTGTTTGACGCCCATAAAGACGAACTGGAAGAGCTCAAAGAACTCATTCGGGAACACATGGAAAACGCCCACGAATTGGCAGTTCCGCTAAAGGTCGATATGGGAGAAGGCCTGAACTGGCTTGAAGCCCACTAACTAGTGAAATATCAGATGCAGAGCAATGAGGCTAATCCCCAAAAGCCAGCCTAAACGCTTGACTTGGGCATAGCCGGCGGTGTCAGGTACTTCGACCTGCCCAAAGGATTGCAGGCGAAAACGGGCCCCGATGAAGGCCAAAGACAGTCCTCCAAAAATCACCCAAAAGGCACGGAAGAAGTAATTCATATCGGGCAGGTTGGCCTTCAGCACCACTTGCAAGACGATGGTCAATACAAAAGCGGCGAGCAAGTACTTCTCCTGCGGACGCATTAAGAAAGCCGCGGAGCAAATCAATACCACGATTCCACAATTGATGTAGTAGCGCAGTTCATTGAGGGTATGGGTAAAAGCCGCCTCCGGATTGTTGAATTTCAAATAAAGCAGAACAATTCCCATAAGAGTCCCACTGACAAAAGCGAACAAAATTGCCCGCTTTCCGGCCCCAATCATTTCGTCATCCGAAGCGGAGGGCTTGAGGTACTTCTTAAAGATATCCACTGACCAGAGGGTACCCAAGGAGTTGAATGTGCTGTCTACCGTACTCATCAAAGAGGCAAACAGGGCACAGAGCACAAGTCCTTTAAGACCCGTTGGCAAAAAGTGATTGACCAGATACGGAAAGCTCATATCGGGATCGGCTAATCCCTGATCTCCTAGAATTCCAGCCAAAGCAATCCCGGGAATCACAATGATGACGGCCATGACATACTTCATAAAGCCACCAACCAGGAGACCTTTTTGGGCTTCCCTTATATTTTTAGCCGCCAGAGAACGTTGTATAACCGTCTGATTCGCACACCAATAGTTGATGTTCAAAAAGAAGAGTCCCAGCATATGCGTCCAGGGCAACTGCTCGTGTGAGGCAGGCAAATGCAAGTGCATCAATTCAGGCGTCTTGGTGTACAAGGCTCCCCATCCCCCGAGTTGCTTAACGGCGGTCAGCAAGACAATCACCCCACCTGTCAGCAGAATTAAAAATTGTATGATATCGGTGCGCACCACCGCAGATAATCCGCCAAAATAAGTATAGACGGCAGAAAAAGTACCCAGTATAATGACTAGTATCACAATGCGAGTAAAGCGGTCTTCCGACAAAAAACCCAAGAGATCTCCAAAGACTTGATCGGCGGCATAGGCGCCCCAGAAGAGCGCAGCCCCCAGCGTAATGGGCGAAAACAATAGAATAT
>CAZLGZ010000060.1:0-13711 GCA_964558965.1 uncultured Flavobacteriaceae bacterium | reverse complement strand
CAGATAGGTTGCCGCCCCTGCACTGAGAATCAGAATAAGAAGGAATAAAGGGAGTACCCAACCTTTCGACTTTTTTCGAGGCCGGTAAGAGTGTTCGGAAGGAGCTTCGTAGCTGGGGCGATCCGATGAACCCGTTGAAAAGGCCATCACCGGTTCCTTCACTTCAACGTTTTCTGTTGGTTCTTTGGCAAGAACAGGCTCGGTTTTCGTGTGTTCCTCTGAGCTCTTGGGCTGACTGTTCCTTTTTTCGTCCAGTAGTTTATGAGTCACCTCCTCTTTCAAGTCTAATGCCTGTATCAACTGTTCTAAACCTGAACGATAGGATTCTTTGAAATCAGCCTGTTGAAGTCGACGAAGTCGGAATGGGATTTCGCAATCTTCTACCAGTAAGGGGATTACTTTTTTGTCTTCCTCCATCGCAAAGGAAACTTCATCCATTACGTTATTGGACTCTACCGAAGTCTTCGAAAGTACAACCAAGAGGTACCCAGAGGCCTGTAGAGCTTCTTCTATGGTGCTATCCCAGTGATTTCCGGGCGCAATATCCAATTGGTCCAGCCAAATAGATGCCCCTGCATCACGGAGCTGGTGGGCCAAACGCAGGACAAACTCAGAGTCGTCACGGGAGTAACTAAAAAATAGGGTTTCGCTAGTCATGTGAGGTGGTTTACGATTTACTCTTCATCCGGATCAAGAAGGATATAGGTCTTCTCGAAAATTTCGGCATCACAGGGATAGAGCTCTCCCTCAATACCGCGCATCAGCCAGTCCCCTTTTTTACCTCGCATGATGCCTTCCATGGTTTCGACTTCAAAGTCTTCGTCCATTTTTATGCATCCAACGGGTATGGGCTTTTTGATGGCCTGTTTGAATTCCAGCTTTTCCGCCTTTTTCCGGTTGATTTTAAGCATTTCGAAAAATAGTAAAAATATCAGCGTAAAAACTGCTGGTGAAGAAATTGAAGAAAGGGCTGTTGATCATCCGCATTTCCGCTTAACCCAATAAAGGCCTGATAGGCATTGGTGTGGATGGATATTTTTTCTCGTAGACCTCCTAAATGTGCAGCAGCTTGGTAATGTGCCCGAGCTTTATCTTCCTCTTTCAGGTAGAGATAGGCTTCCGCCTTGGTGGCTTCAACCCAAAGTCCTTCCTCCCCTGCTCTTTCAATAAAGGCCAAAGCCTCGCGGGCATGTCTTTTCATATCGACCGGATCTTCAAAGGCGAGCAGCGATAAAAAGGCTAAATTGATGCTGTGGTAGTAAGCTTCGGACCAATCCTCTCTTTTCTGGGCCAATTCCAGGCCTTTTTCGTAAAACGTAAAGGACTCCTGCGCAGTGGCAAAAGAAAGGGTTTCCAAATATTTGCGTTTGAGTCGTCCAGCAATGAGCCCGAGCAAGTGTGTGTTGCGTTGGGCCAAGGGATGTTCCCTTAGGAGGTCCATGATTTCTTCAACCCGTCCCAGCCCCTCGAGGGCAAATACGAGTTGTTTCATGGAACGAACGTCTAAGTCGTCAGCTCGGGGCAAGAGGCGTTCTACCACTTTACGGTATTCGCCAAGGGTTACCTCGATTTCTTCCTGGGAGGTATAGCGATGAAAGAACTTCTTGTTGTTGAGGCTTTGAAAAATCAATTGATAGGCGTCGTTTTCTCGGTCCTCCCCTTTAAGTAAACTCAGGTGGTCTCCTGCAATGGTCACGCACTCTTTATCTTCAAATGGCCCAAAATTCGATTCTAAAGAAATGGCATGGTCCTGTGTGCCTGCCACTACGTGTAGGCGGAAAGGATAGCGCTTGGGGAAGCGGGCAGCCCATTTGGCCCTCATTGTTGAAATAAAGGGTTGATTCGCGGCCAGGTCCTTGTACTTGCGGTTCCAGATCTGTTCGGCCTGTTCTTCCGGAATTCCTCCATTAGGACTGGCCAAAAGCATCACGTGCGAAATTCTGCGAATTTCGGGTTCCTCCAATTGGGTTATGGTTTTTTGAACCACAAGTCCTCCCAAACTGTAACCCAAGAGAGCAATCTGGCTGTACTTGGCATAGCGGTACCGAAGACTGGTCGCCAAATAATCCGCAATACGTTCAATGTCAGCGGTACTGGCCCAGATTTCTTTGCCTTGTTCTGGTTCGATAAAAGAACTGAAGCCAACTGGAAAAAGATCCCAATTCATCAGTTCGGCTTCCTCCATGAGCAGATGAGGAATTTGACCGAAACTATCAGAGGCCTCTCCCGAAAATCCGTGAACGAAAAGAATGACCCCCTGAGCCCCCTCCTCTTCTCGGAAAACCGTAACAGGTGCTGCCTTTTCATTTTCTATAACCGGAATGGTTTTTTCTAAATAAACCTGTTTTTGAGCAGGAAGTTGACTGACGATAAAATCGTCATAGATCTGCAGATTGGCGTAGGGTCGTTGATAAGGGTTGCGTTCGGGTACCTTGCGAAATAAGTATTGGATGACTTCAGAAATCCGAATAAAGGGTTCATTGAAGTAGGTTTTGTGTTCTGCCCGAAGCACCTCTTGTAAACAAAGGGTATACAAACTGTGATCATCTCCGTCTAGGATCCAGGAAGACTCGTTTTCGCGACAGGAAGAGATGATGGACATTCCTCCCCCATCATCCAGTTGCTGGGCTAAACCCTCAGCACTGACGGTACTGGATTTTGATTTTTTAAAATGCTGTCCGATCCCTGCGGCGTGGCAGCAATCCAAGAAGAATACCAAGCGTTTAGACGACAGCTGTTTGATTTTTTCTTGGAGCTCTTCCGCCTTAACCCAAGTATCTTCATAGCCCTCTGCATCAAAGCCATGAGGCACCAGGTAAAACTGCTGCCAGGGCGGATAATAGCCTCCGTGTCCTGAGTAAAACAACAGTACCGAGGATTCTTCATCCACCTTTTCGATAAGTCGATCAAAGGCCTGAAGAATATGCTGGCGATCCGCCGTCTCTTCGGTTAGCAATTCGATATTATCGGCCGGATACCCTCCAATCTTAGGATCTGAAAGCAGATCGTAAAGGGATTGGGCATCAGCGGCAGTAATCGGTAAATCGGCACCTACCCCGATCAACAAAGCGTAGGCATTACTCAATTCCTGCATACTAATGTCTTAATCGCAATAGTTGGTGAAAATCTGATCGGTTGTGTAGCCGGTCCAGTAAGGGGTCATTGGCAAAGCTCGAACGGGTGTAGTAGTGCCCCTGATCAAGAGCCGTCCGCAAGAGCTTCATGGCTTTTTCTTCTTGACCCGCAATGACTTGAAATTGGGCTTCGGCATAAGATACAGCACAATTGGCCTGCTCCTTATGCTCGTCAAACAACATTTCGGCTTCCTTGAGTCTACCCATTTTGGTAAGGGCTATTGCCTGCCAAGAAATAGTTTCGTGTTGACCGGTCCAAGCCACGTCCTTTTCGCGTTCTTGCAAGTACAGCTCCAGAAATGCTGAATAGTCCTCTGAATAAAAGAGTGCAGAAGCCCGGGTATGACTTTGGATACTGTTGGAGGGTAAACGAGAAATTCGCTGCAAATAAAGTCGAGCCCTATTGGGTTCGTTAATCAAAAGGAATTCCATACCCATTTTAAGATAAAGCTTGGCCAGGGTTTCGGGTTCGGTTTGATCCAGTAGTTCAAAATTCTTTACGGCCTCTTCGATTTTCTTAAACTGTCTTGAGCGAATCAAGGCGGTTAAAAAGACCTCCTTCAAACGGCGATATCCTGGGGCTTGAATATGAGGGCGTAAAAGGTCTAAGGCCGCATGGAACTGTTTGTTGAGCACTTGGGACCAGGCCCTTAAATAGAGGCGATCCCGGCAAAAATCACTTTGTCGGATCTCTTCTTTACTCATCGGAATCTGATCAAAATAGGCTTCCATATCCGAAGGTTTGTTGACGTAAAAGAGTGCCATCGACATGACCGACGAATTGGTTTGCAAGTCTCTTGGAGCCAAAAAGTACTCTTCTTTCATGTGCTGATAGGCCGATGCATAATCCAATTGGAGTAGGCTGCGATACAGCAGGATGAGGTTTCTTTGCCGGCTGTCCCATTTTTCAATGGAGTTCTCAAGTTCCTTCAGACAGGTATCTGCTTGATCCAGGTTTTGTAAGTTGAAGTAATAACCGACACGCAGAATTTTGGGTTCAAAATAGTCCGGGTCAATTTCGAGAGCTTTTTCCAATTCCCCCATGAAAATGGAAGAATCGTGGTAGAACTCTTTGGCCTTTTCTAAATGTAAAAAGGCCCGGTAAGAAATCGGGTTCTGTTCCAGGTTTAGCTCTTTTTTGTCTTCCCGTGCTAACCAGCCCAATACCCGCTCCGTAAGTTGTTTGACTCCTTTTGACATCTCCTCCACAGGGACGTCTACCTCGATCACTTTGAGCGTCCTGTGGGAGCTTCGGTCTTTGATTTCGGAATGCAAATGCAACTTCCCGTCTTCTTCCGAATAACTGCCTTTGATCAGCCTGCGGTGAGGCATGCGATTGAATTTTTCACGGATCGCATGTTCATCCAGACCATCAATACTTTGGTATTCTTTTAAAAAGCTGGGATAATCATAGGATTCTGCTAATTGGTGCTTGTTGATTTCCCGACTTAGCCAGGTGGGTGCTCGTTCACTGAGTATGGCCAATTTGGGATTCGAATGCAAGCTGAGGTCCTCGAAGGCCAGTATACCTAAGGATTTTCCATTGGCCGTACTGCTAAGGGGGGCTGGACTGATTTGTTCTTCCTCTTCCTCCAAAAAAAGATCAGGCAAAGCCTTCTTTAAGAGAACAAAAATGCCAATACAGAGCAACAAGAGTAAGGAAGGAAGTACAATCCAAAACCCTTGGAAAAATGCTGGATCCAGGTGGGTGGCTATTCTGCTTATAGGCTCATAGCCACTTAGACTTATAACCAATAACAAGGAACCACTGATGAGTACAATTCCGAGCCCAATTAATTTAAAGTAATCCTTACGAAAGGTCCCTCTGTAGTATTCATCGATATCGCGCGCCGCTGGATCGTAAACGCTTTTATCGATATAAGGGGTAATCTGAAAAAACCAAACATAGTAGAGAAAAGCGGGAAAGGCAGCGATGAGAAAAAATACGAGTCCAAGAAATAAGGGGCCCGAAAGCCGTTCGCCATCTTCTCTGTAAATATCGAGGAGAACATAGACCGTTCCGGTGAAAAATCCGATGATAGTTCCCCCTCTTGAAAAGTAAACTGCAATCTTGTTGAATACTTTCCATTTACGGCTTTCCCTAATAAAATTAAGGGGGGTCATGCGTTTTGGTTCGTTTGGTTTTTTTTACTAATATAGGATAAAGAAGAACGTTATGCTCACAGAACCAACGACCTATTCGGCTTACACTTCTCTAAAAATGGGAGCCGAAAGCGATAAGCCCAAAACGGATAAGCCAAAAGAAAATACGGAAAAACCTAAGCCTCAGGGAGTTCCTAAGCCCGGCGTGATCATCCGTCCGGTTGGGGATTAATCCTGAAAGGGATTTCTTGTTAATTTCAAAAAATCTTCTTCAGTATCAATATCAAAGACCGATCCGATCGCTTGGACCCATTCAATGTCCCCTTGTTGGGAATTGATTAAGTCCCTCGCTCCCTTATCGCCTTCTAATTGTACTAATGTTGACCAAACAGATCTACAAAAGACAGCAGGTACGCCTCCCCTTTTTCCGTAATCGGTAGCAGCACCCTCTTTTTTCTCAGCGGTCTTCAACAATTCTTCAAAATGAAGACGTCCCAAACCCGGTTGATCACAGGTCGAAATCAAGATGGCCTCAACCCCAGTCCTATTTACTATTTCCTTAACCCCCATGGCAATAGTCGATCCCATGCCTTGCTTCCAGTTGGGATTCCAGAGGATGTTGGCTTCAACGGGAAGAACGGCTTCCACTGCTTCTCGATGAGCTCCCGTGAGCACTAGGACATCCTCGCAACAAACCTTCAATTCCTCAAAGGTATGCGTGAGTAAGGTCCTGCCCTGATAAGGAAGTAATTGTTTAGGTCGACCGAGGCGTTTGGATTCGCCTGCAGCCAGCAAAAGGGCGACCGTGGATTTAGCTTCCATGGATTTTCCCTTTCTTATGTTTTAATCGTTCCCCGCTATGACCTCTTTCGAGAAGAAGAATTTCGGAAAGGATGGAGAGTCCTATTTCTGCTGCATTTTCTGCGCCGAGGTCCAGTCCTGCCGGAGCATTCCATCGATCTGGAAACTCCAAGGGAGCATTGGGGAAATGATCAAATAAGCTTTCAACCAGCTTTTCCCGCCGGTGCGCCGGACCCAGAATTCCCAAATAAGCAAATGGACATTCTGATAAGGCTCCAAGAAATGCTAAATCCCGAGCAAAATTGTGACTCATCACCAGGATATTGGTTTGCTGATCCGAAGGCCAGTGCATTTGTTTTACTTCCTGTCCAGCGCTCCATTCCTCATGGTGGTGTGCAGCTGGAAAATCATCGGTCTTTTTTCCTTCTTTGGGATCGGTCACCACACCCACCTCAAAGCCTTGCGCCGCCGCCATAGCCGAAATCACTACCGCGTCGTGTTCTCCTCCAAAAATGAGTAATCTCTTGCGGGGCCTTAGTTCTTGTTTAAAACAAAGGTCTCCTGTAGTAACTTCAGACGAAAGGTGCCAAGAATTGCCTTCTTCGCTCCAAATCGTTCCCAGGCCTTTTTCGGCATTCATATCTAGGGAGTAGTAACTCTGTAGTTGAAACGACTTTCGGTGATTAAAGCTCTGGTCTAGGGCTTCGAAATGATCCTCGTCTACATCAAAAGGTTCTAATAAAAGGTACAATATGCCTTCACATCCAAGACGATAACGACCATCATACTGCATCATTTTGGGTTTTTGTGAGGCGAAAACGGCTTCTGCCTGTCGCTGCACTTCTTTTTCGACACAACCGCCACTTACAGCCCCTATGCGTTCTCCCTGTTCGGATATCAGCATGCGTACTCCAGGTCTGCGGTAGGAGGAGCCTTCAAGATGAACGACAGACGCCAGCACAAAACGCTCGTTTTTGTGGTACTCTTTAAAATGGGTCCAAAGTGTAAACCATTCGTGGGTCATGTCGCTATAAAATTAATTGAAAGGACTGATAAGCAACGGGCTCATTAACCTCTACCGCGCTTTGCGGTGGAATGCTGATCAAGCCGTCGGCCTGTGCCAAACTGACTAAATCTCCGGAGCCGTTACCCGTCAGAAGTTCAGCTTTCAACTGTCCTTGTTCGGATACCAGCTTTACCTGTATGTGTCTCCAGAGATCAGAAGGATTATTGAAGTGCTCTTTCATCACCACCCTTTCAGCCTTGGTTTCCCGCCCGAGGCTCTTACGCAACCAAGGAAGCACATACAATATAAAATTAGAGAAGGTGGACGCTGGATTACCCGGCAGGGCGAATACGACTTTACCCTTCGTCCGATCAGCTCCGAACCATAGAGGTTTACCTGGTTTTTGCCTTACGCGATGAAAGACTTTCTGAATTCCGAGTTCAGGCAATACTTCCGGCAGATAGTCGTAACGGCCTTTGGATACTCCTCCGCTACAAAGCAGCAAGTCGTTTTGTTCGAGTAGGCTTGCCAAATCCTGACGCAACAGTTCTTTGTCATCTCTTATGATTTGGATACTACAAGGAATGCCCAATTCTTCCAGTCCAGCTTGAAGGCTGAATACATTGGACATTCGAATCTGATGAGGGGCAGGTTCTTCGTGCGGTAAAACCAATTCATTACCAGTGGCTACAATAGCTACTTTAGGGACAGAATGAACCTGCAATTCGGTCTTGCCGACGGAAGCCAATAGGCCAATTTCAGCCGACCCCATTCGAGAACCAGCTTTTAAGAGAACATCTCCTTTTTGCGCATCTTGGCCTTGAGGGTGTATGTTTTGGCCGGGGGTGACTTCTTCTTGGAGCTGGATGCGATTCTCTTCTCTTTTTAT
Source organism: uncultured Flavobacteriaceae bacterium (assembly GCA_964558965.1). GTDB lineage: Bacteria > Bacteroidota > Bacteroidia > Flavobacteriales > Flavobacteriaceae > Aureicoccus. Next base: position 5,778 of record CAZLGZ010000060.1, on the reverse strand, counting down.
TTCTTCATACATCACCACGGCATCAGTGCCCAGCGGTAAGGGAGAGCCTGTCATAATTTCAACGGCTTTCTCCGGGTCCTCTAAGCGGTATTGAGGATCACCAGCGGCTCGCAGTGTTTCGATTACCCCTTCCCTATTGACCAGATCAAAACTCGCCGTATGGAGTGCAACCCCATCTTTGGTCACCCGATTAAAGGGGGGAAGATCCCGGTCGGCCAGAATAGGCTCTGCCGAAATCCTTCCGCGTGTTTTATCGAAGGAGAGTGTTTCTTTTTCCGGCTTAAAGAGATGCTCGGAGATCAATTCATGCGCCTCTGCAGGTGTGATCATAGTTCTAATTCAGGCTTTGATACAAAATACGAATACCCACCAGCAGAACCAAAATTGCCGTGGTTCTGCGGATAATTAAGGGTCTTATTTTTCGTGTGGTCCAGCGCACCCCCAATTGCCCGCCGAGGAGCACCGCCAAAACCAGGCCCCAATCCTGAGGTTGCGGATTGTTCCATTGCGCACTACCCCAAAGGCCAATCAAGGCTGCCAAGGAATTAATCCCAATAAAAAAACTGGCCAGGGCCGCTATTTTCTGTGCCGATTCCCAGCGCATTAAATGTAGGATAGGGGCTAAAAAAATACCCCCGCCTATGCCGACAAGTCCCGAAAGAAATCCGATTCCACCGCCCAATCCACCTCTTTGGAGGGAGGACAGGGTCTTAGCTGACTTCTCGTCCGATCGAAAAGAAACCAATAGAGGAATAGCGGCGATGATCAATAGGCTTCCCAGTAGAATGAAAAATACTTCGTAGTCGAGTCGCAGAGTGGCTCCCCAAAAAGCCAAAGGGACACTAAAGACCACAAAGGGTAGAAATAATTTCGATTTTAAGAGTCCCTGACGATAAAACACCACAGAGCTGCCACTGACAACCACAAGATTACAAATCAAAGCCAGCCCCTTAATCGAGGCGATTTGATCGCTGTTTGCGGCGGGGTTTTCATGCAAAAGTAAAAGGCCCAAGAGGGCAAGATAACTGGATCCTCCACCGAAACCCGCAGAGGAATAGAGGGTGGCTATCAAGAAAAAACCCAATAGAAGCAGCAGGTATGTCGAAGGGTCTAAGCTCATGCTGGTAGGGCCTCAACTCCTCCCTTTATGCTGTAAAACCGGCATTTTGGGTGGTGCTTTTGCAGGTATTTTTGTGCCTCCAGACTTCTCTTTCCACTGCGACAAAACAAATAGTAATCCATCCCGGATTTCCATGGGTAACCAGGCGCTTCTTTTTTCAGTAGACTTAAAGGAAGATGTGTTGATGCAATCTCGCCTTTTAATTCAGTGGATTCGCGAACATCGATCAGCTCGGAGTTCTGATTCCCGCGCACTTCAAAATAAGCAAACCAGCTGCGGCTGGCTTCTAAATCAACAGCACAAGGGACCTCGTACCGGTCTTCGAGTTCTTTGATTTCTCTGTTTTCTGGTTTTAACTTGAAGCGGATCTTTTGTTGTCGGTGCGTGAGCACATCGATCAAGAGCAAAGAGCCGCTCAATACTCCAGGCAAGCCACATACGACCTTCACCACTTCCAGGGCTTGCGCACTACCTACAAGAAATGGCATGGCTCCAAGAATCCCATTTTGATCGCAACTGGGGATTTCGTCCGCCCGTGGAGGGCTAGGAAACAAACAACGGTAGGTTGGGCCTCCCTGATAATTAAAGACACTTAATTGCCCCTGAAACCCTTGCAAAGCAGCCTGCACCAAGGGTTTGTTTTTAATCAGACAGGCATCGTTTAACAGATAACGGGTTCCAAAATTGTCTGTGCAATCAACGACGACATCATAAGAAGCGATTAGGCCTAGGGCCGTATCGGCATTGATGTAATCAGAAAAAGTATGCAGTTTGGTAAAGGAATTGCGCTCCTGCAGTAGATCTTTCAAAGCTTCTGCCTTGGAACGCCCAATATCGTCTTCTCGGTAAAGGGATTGGCGGTGCAGGTTGTGAACTTCCACCCGATCGCCATCCAAAAGGCCTAATTCCCCGGCACCCATGCCATTGAGAATTTGTGCTACAGGAATGCCCAATCCACCCAGACCAACTATTAATATTTTGGCCTTCTTCAGGTCTTGCTGGCCAGATTCGCCAAAGCCCGAAAGGTCAAACTGTCGAATATACCTCTGTCTTTCTTCGGGATCAAACATGGGTCTTGTTCTTGGAGGAATAGAAAATAATCGAATTCATCACCGGATGCCGCAATTGATTTATCCGCCTAAGGAGGTCATCGAGGAGCCAAATACCTTTTCTTGGTGTTCCTTTTCGGCCTCAAATCCATCCTTTGCTCTCCTTAGAAGGACATTTTGCATAAGACTTGCGAATTCTTCCTCTCCGTTAGGGCGTCTCAGAACATCTCGCAATTGAAGTTGTCCTTTACCGTATAAGCAGGTGATTACTTCCCCTTTAGCGGTGATTCGCAAGCGATTACAATTGGCACAAAACGTCCGGCTATAGGCCGGAATAACGCCAATACTACAGCGGTAGCCCTCAATTTTAAACTCTCGTGAAGTGGCGGTTAAGGGAACGACTTCCTCTTCAAGAGTGCCTAGATGTTCTTCCAGGTGTTCCAGTATTTTCTTGTAGTTCCAATGCCCAGGGCTCAAATCGCGACTCCCCCCATTAAAGGGCATTTCTTCCAGAAAGCGTACCACCACCGGCAAGTCTTTCATATAATTCACCAAGGGAACCAATTGATCCTGGTTTTGACCGGTGAGAACGACGCAATTGATTTTTACATGAATCCCCGTATCGATTAGTTTGTGGATATTTTCCATAACCAAATCGAACTGATCTCGGCGGGTAATGCGCTTAAAAGACTCTGCATCAATGGCGTCTAGGCTGATGTTAACTTCATCCAATCCCCAGTCCTTGAAACGATCGATATAAGGGCCGATTAAGGTCGCATTGGTTGTAATAGAGAGGTGTTTAAGCCCTTGTTGTTCTGCTAAAAAATCGAGTAACTGAGGAACTTCTTTTCGAACAAAGGGTTCCCCTCCGGTAAGGCGGATTTTGTCTATCCCCATTTCGATCAGCGAACGACTTATAAATTGCATTTCTTGGAGACTGAGCAAGTGCTCCTGCTTGCTAAAAGCAATACCCTCTGCCGGCATACAGTAATTGCAACGCAGGTTACACCGATCTGTAACCGCTAATCGGAGGTAATTAATTCGTCTTCCGTGATTATCCTTCAGCATGCTTCTCTTTCTATCCTCCACTCACTGGTGGAATTATGGCAATTTCGTCGGTTGATTCTAAGGGAGTATCCTCCTCGGCATAGTCCGCATTTACGGCGATGGCCAAACTGCTCAGTTCTCCTAAAGCAGGAAAGGCAGTCATAAGCTCAGCCCGTAATTCCTTCACCGATTTAGGGAAGTCTTCCTTTCCTTTAAGAAGAACCGACCACTCCCCCTCTTCTACACCAACAATCTCTCGGGCTTGACCAAAAAACAACAATGCCATACTTAGCCAATCACTGGTTTTGATTGAGGAATAAAGGCCTCAGGATGATCCACAAAAGGTTGGCTGTACAGGCGTTTACCCGAAACGGCATACAAGGCATTGGCCAAGGCACCTCCTGCGGGTGGTAGAGCGGGTTCTCCGAGTCCCGTAGGAGAAAGTTCATTTTCAATAAAGTGAACTTCAACCTTCGGAGCTTCTCTCATGCGGATTAAACGGTAGCGATCAAAGTTATTGGCTAAAGGTGCTCCTTTATCAAAACCAAAATCTCCGTACATGCTGTGTCCTATTCCATCGATTACCCCTCCTTCGACCTGGTTCTTGGCTCCGGTAGGGTTAATGACAATACCACAATCCACAACACAGGTAATCTTTTTGAGCTCTGCGCGTCCATTGACCACTTCTACATCGGCCACTTCTGCCACATGGGTGTTGTGGCAATAGTAATTCACAAACCCTTGATAGATCCCTTTTTCTTTTTTACCCCACCCTGATTTTTCAACGGCCATTTCGATAACCTTCTGCATGCGTTCAGCAGAGTACTCCACATTAGCGGCTTCATTGTTCTTGACCTTGTCCAAAAGCTGCATACGCATTTCAATCGGGTCCTGCCCCATCGCCTCGGCTAGTTCATCAAAGAAACTCTGTTCCGCACTCGCTAAGAAATTGGTGTATGGCGCTCGCCAGGCTCCAGTGGTAATATTACTCTGGTAATTTCCGGTTTCTACTTTGTAATTCTCGATAGCCCCGGCCGGAAAGAAGTTCGGAATCAGGTCGTACATATTGGAATTAACCGCTGCCTCTTTTAAGTGATAGGCGGTCAGTTTCCCGTCTTTAATACCGGCTTTAATTCGGTACTTGATGGCCATTCGGTAGATGCCATCTTCCATATCATCTTCCCTGGAAAAGACCACTTTTACCGGTTTTTTGGCCAAAGAAGACACTTCTGCCGCTTCCAGGGCAAAATCACCGTATAAACGGCGTCCAAAGCCACCTCCCATCCGGGTCATTTCCAAATGAATATCTTCCGGTTTACGCTTGAGCAGCGTAGCGACACGGTTGGCCGTCCAAGCCGGTGTTTGTATAGGCCCGACCAGATGTACCTTGTCTTCCGTGACATCGGCATAAAAGTTCATGGGCTCCATGCAGTTGTGGGGCAAGAATGGACTGGAATAGGTTCTTTCAATAACCTGATCCGCCTCGGCAAAGGCTTTTTCGACATTCCCGTCTTCACGCTTTACCTCAAACTTTTTTCCGTTTAGAATCTTGTCTAATTCGGCGCTGTGATCAGAAGAGCTTTCTAGAGGAGTCCCTTCCTCGTATTCCGCTTTGATCATATTTTTCGCCTTCATGGCGGTGTAGGTGTCCTTTGCAATTACGGCGATTTTATCACCGAACTGAAGGACTTGTTCCACACCCTGAACTCCTTCGGCTTGTTTGGCATCAAAACTCTTGAGTTTTAGTCCAAATGCTGGGGGCCTTTTGACACTGGCAATGCGCATCCCTTCTGCCTTGTAGTCCAAACCAAATAAAGGCTTTCCGGTCACAATGTGATCCAAATCTACATTGATGGCGTCTTTACCAATGATTTTATATTCAGCAGGTGATTTGAGACTTACCTCTTCTGGGATCTCCAGTTTAGCCGCGGCATTCACCAGAGCGCCGTAACCCAGTTCTTGATCGCTGTCCAGGTGTTTAACGACGCCTTGCTCCGCCTTGCATCGACTGGCATCAACATTCCATTGAGCCGCCGCAGCATTAACGAGCATTTGTCGCGCTGTTGCCCCAGTTTTGCGAAGGGCATCCCACCCATGGCGGATGGATTGACTTCCTCCAGCGACCTGGCGGGTATAATTCACATTGTCTAAAACCCCTTGCTTGACAAGAACCATGTCCCAAGGAACTTCGAGTTCTTCGGCTATGATCATGGGCATGGAGGTTTTGACCCCCTGACCGATCTCTGGATTGGGCGAATAAATCGTCACGGCTCCATTTTCGGCAATTTCAATAAAGGCATTGAACTCACTGTAATCCAAAGAAGCTAAATCGATTGGTGGTTCAGCGGTTGGCTTACAGGCTTCGAACAGATTGAAACCGATTAAGAGTCCTCCCCCCGCAAGGGCAGATCTCTTCATAAAGCCTCTTCTGCTAACGTTGGTGCTAATAGTTTTCATAAGGAGGCGATTTTAAGAATTATCAGCAGCCAGGCGGACTGCTTTTTCAATTCGGTTATAAGTGGCACAACGGCAGATGTTTCCGTGCATGACGTTGCGTATCTC
>CAZLGZ010000059.1:0-13988 GCA_964558965.1 uncultured Flavobacteriaceae bacterium | reverse complement strand
GTTTCACCTCTATAAAACTCCTTCATTTTCGACCGCTAGAGGAGGGTCACCGCAACTGTGGGCCAGAGAAGAGCGGTACGCTTTTTTCGACAAGCTTATCGAGGAGAAAGACTATGTGGCTGTACTCACGGCTCACCAGGCCGATGACGCCTGGGAAACCTTTTTAATCAATGCGACTAGAGGAACCGGATTAAGAGGTCTGCAAGGCATCCCGCCCAAGGAAAACAAACGATGGCGCCCACTTTTGCCTTTTAGCAGAGAAGATATTAAGGAATACGCCGCGAGTAGAGGCCTACGCTGGCGTGAAGACCGGACCAACCAAGAAAGCGACTACCTGAGAAACTTCATTCGCAATCAAATTAGCCCGCTTCTTCAGGAGCGCTTACCTAAGCTGATCGAGCAAATTCGATTAACCCAAACCCACCTGCAGCAAAGCGCACAATTTTTAGAGCGGTACCGGGAAGACCAATGGAATAAGCACATAAGCGCTGTTCATGGCGGCTGGTCTTTGGATTTGCGGAGTCTTCAACAAGAAAAAGATCCGACAGCTCTGCTCTTTTTACTCCTGGAACCTTACGGTTTTAATCACCAAAAAGACCTGCAGGATCTCCTCACAGGGCAGAGCGGTATTTATTTAGAAAGTAAGGAGTATACACTTACCAAGAACAGAGAGCGCTTTGAGCTTCGACAGCAGGAAGAAAAAGACGAAAACACCTATTTGATCCAAGAAGGTCAAACCCAGCTCAATAACCCAGTACGACTTCAACTGGAAATCGTTTCTCATTGGGAGAAAGGAACAGATGAAGTACTTTACGCCGATAAACAAACGTTAAACTTTCCGCTAGAGGTAAGAAAATGGCGCGAAGGCGACTATTTTTATCCGATTGGAATGCAGGGCCGAAAGAAGATCGCCAAACTCTTTAAAGACGAAAAGATTGCTCGTCCGGACAAGGAAAAGATCTGGCTTCTCTTGTCCAAAGGAGAAGTGGTTTGGGTGATTGGAATGCGCAGTGATCGGCGTTTTCAGATTCAGCCCTCTACCCAAGAAATGATCAAGATTACATGGAGAAGAGATTGACTCAACTACCCGCAGCGTTTCGGCGCTTTATTCTACTGACTTTTGTGTTGATCCCCCTATTGGGCTGGGCTCAGGAATTAGATGACAACAATCCCATCATTTGGGAATCCCGGGTTGAAGAATTGGGCAATGAAGAATTCCTGCTCATTTTTAGCGCAGAGATCGCTCCGGAATGGCATATTTTCTCTCAGTTCACTGAAGAGGGTGGAAGTATGCCTTCTGAGTTTTTCTTTCCAGATGTCGATAAGGCCTATTCTCTGGTGGGTAAGGCCTCCGAAAGCCAAACCGTGACAGAGTTCAGCGAAGTTTTTGAAGTCAATGAAACCTTCTTCCTGGACCGGGCAGAATTTCAACAAAAAATAAATAGACTCAATCCGGCGGTCAATCAATTCAAGGTGGAGCTCTACTACCAGATCTGTAAGGAGGTGTGCATCCCGAAAACGGAGGTGTTTACCTTTAGTTTAGATGGATCCGCCATCGTTGAAGAAGGCCTTTCGGACGCGGATGTTTCGCAGGCAGAATCCTTAAAGCTTAACTTGAAGAACAAGGAGCGTTTGACAGAAGGAGGAGAAGCGGCACAGGTCGAAAAACAAGGGGTTTTCTGGATTTTTGGAATGGGGTTTGTCGGCGGACTTCTAGCGCTTTTGACCCCTTGCGTTTTCCCAATTATTCCCTTGACGGTTTCCTTTTTTACCAAGCAAGAGAAGGGAGGGGTTTTTAAAGCCCTGATGTATGGGGCATTTATCGTTGTGATTTACTTTTTGCTCAGTTTGCCCTTTCACTTTTTGGAATCTGTGAATGCGCAAATCCTGAATACGATTTCGACCAACATTTACCTGAACCTCTTTTTCTTCGTCATTTTCGTCTTTTTTGCTTTTTCCTTCTTTGGCTTCTACGAATTGACCTTGCCTTCCAGTTGGGCCAATAAGTTGGACGCCGCTTCGCATAACGCAGGTGGATTACTGGGGGTTTTCTTTATGGCGTTGACCCTGGCCATTGTATCCTTCTCCTGTACGGGCCCTATTTTGGGCGGCTTGCTTGGAAGTACAACGTTGGCAGAAGGGAATGTCGCTGCCAATTTGAGTTGGGGGATGAGTGGCTTTGGTTTAGCACTGGCGCTGCCTTTTACTATGTTCGCTCTCTTTCCGTCTGCTCTGCAGACCCTGCCGAAGTCAGGAGGTTGGATGCTGACCGTAAAGGCTGTGCTCGGATTCTTGGAACTGGCCTTGGCCTTCAAGTTCCTTTCGAACGCAGACTTGGTTGGGCATTGGGGAATTCTGAAGCGAGAAATCTTTATCGGTATTTGGTTGGTCATTTTCTTAGCCGCCACGGCCTATCTCTGGGGATTTCTTGCCTTACCTGGGCAATCCAAGCCCAGACCTCTGTCAAAGGGACGCTTGATCACCGGCCTGGTTGCTTTGGTGTTTTCGGCCTATTTGGGCTATGGCCTTTTCGCCGATCAGCCCTTGAAATTATTGAGCGGTTTCCCGCCTCCTGATTTTTACAGTTTAAAAGAGAAAGAAACAGATTGTCCCTTGGGATTGGAGTGCTACAAGGACTTCGAAGAAGGCTTGTCTGTCGCTGCTCAAACCAACAAACCCATGCTTCTGGATTTTACCGGTTGGGCCTGTGTGAACTGCCGTAAGATGGAGGAGAATGTATGGAGTGATCCTGAGGTGTATCGCTTGCTAAAAGAGGAGTACGTTTTGGTTTCTCTTTATGTTGATGACCGCAAAGCCCTTCCTGAGAACGAACAATTCACCATGAGTTATTCCAATGGGCAACAAGTTCCCGTGCGAACGATTGGTCAGAAATGGGGCGCTTTTCAAACCTATAATTTTCAAAATGCCTCCCAGCCCTTTTACGTTTTGATGACGGCCGATCTTGAAGTATTAAGTGCGCCAAGGCAGTATACAGACAAAGACGATTACCTGCAGTGGTTAAAGCAAGGATTGGAGGTTAAACCCACTGGTTTTAATAGTACACCCGCCTTTGAGTTGCCTGAGTGAGTGCGCAGTTTTGCCTATCTTTTGCTGAAATTTACACCCTATGAACTGGCTCAAAAAGATAGGCTGGGCGCTTCTTGCGCTTATCGGCCTGACCCTCGTTGCAGGAGGAATTTATCTCAACACCCTTAAACCCCAATATACCGGCGAACTCGATTTGCCAGGACTCGAGACCCAAGTAGAGGTGTGGTATGACCAGCACGGTATTCCTCATATTTATGGGTCGTCTGAGGAAGATGTCCAACGAGCACTAGGTTATGTACATGCCCAAGACCGCTTGTGGCAGATGGAGTTGCTCCGGCGCATTGGCCCTGGAAGACTTTCGGAGGTGTTTGGCCCCGACCTGCTCAAAACAGACAAGCTTTTTGTCGCGATGGGGATAGAAGAGTACAGTAAGAATACGGTGCAAAATATCGATTCCACCGCCCGCGAAATTCGCATGAGTCTTGCTTACTTGGAAGGAGTCAATCACTTTATAAAAACCGGGCCAACCCCGGTTGAATTTGTGCTTACCGGAGTAGAAAAAGAGGAGTACACCCTGGAAGACATTTACAACGCATTGGGCTATATGGCCTTTAGTTTTGCCCGGGCGCACCGGACTGATCCGCTCTTGTCGCATGTACGCACTGAATTGGGAATGGATTATTTAATGGATTTGCCTTTTGAAAGAGATTCAAGTAAAACCGAGATCAAGAGCTACAGTAGTGAATTGTCGGTGGATGCGATCAGTGGAATTAATCAAAACCTGAAGGCTCTGGAAAATCTGCCCGTACCACAATTTATAGGAAGCAACAGTTGGGTTATCGGGCCCGATAAAACCAAATCGGGAAAGGTCATACTAGCGAATGATCCCCATATGGGATATGCCCAGCCTTCTGTCTGGTATGAGGCCCACATCAACAGCCCAGGATACGAACGCTATGGCTACTACCTCGCGGGCGTTCCCTTTCCGTTGTTGGGACATAACAAAAATGTGGCCTATGGACTTACCATGTTCCAGAACGACGATTGTGAATTTTATCTGGAAACACCGGATCCTCAGAACACCCAGCAGTACCTGACAAGAGAAGGGCCTAAGAAATACGGGGTCAACGGAAAAACGATTCTGGTCAAGGGAGAAGAATCGGTAGACTTTTCATGGTTAACGACGGAGAATGGCCCCGTTATAAACGAAGTATTGGATCCGGTCCAAAATCAGTCTCCGGTCAGTATGGATTGGATTTACACCTCCCAAGAAAACAAACTCCTCTTGGCCTTGTATGGCATTAGTCACGCCGAAGATCTTCCGAGTTTTAAATCAGCCCTGCCCAACATTCATGCTCCTGGTTTGAATGTGATGTACGGAGACAAGGAAGGGCATGTCGCCTGGTTCGGGACCGCCAAATTGTACCAATACCCGGATTCTGTTTCGACCTACCTGTACCGTGATGGAGCCCGTGATGCTCGCGCCCCTGAACGTTATTTGGATTTTGATGAGAACCCACAAGCCATCGATCCTGACTGGGGTTATGTGTATTCGGCCAACAACCGTCATGCCCCCAAGAATGGCGTAACGGTGCCGGGCTACTACTTGCCTGAAAACCGAGCCAAACGCATTACACAATTGCTCGATGCGAATGATCAATGGGATCGCGCACAGGTCGAAACCATGATTAATGATATTACTTCCCCTGTCAATCCTGGAATTTTAAAGGTCTTGATTCAGCAGTTAGAAGGGATGGATTTAAGCACCGAGCAGGTCGCCTTTTTGGATCAAGCTAAGCAATGGTCGGGCGGCTATGAAATGGAGGATACGGTACCGGCCTTATTTCACCGCTGGGTCTACAACAGTATGGAGGCCATTTTCTTAGACGAAATGGGAAAAGAAAATTTTGAAATCTTTTTGCAGACCCACCTCTTTAAAAAGGCAATAGCGCCCTTTCTTTTAGGGAAAGAATCTGTTTGGATGGATGATGTAAGTACCTCGGATAAAACGGAAACCTTACAGGAATTAGTCCAAGGGGCCTTTTCTAAGGCCTGGAGCTCTTTGGAAGAAGACTTGGGTACACCCGATCAGTGGCAATGGAGTAAAGTCCATACCCTGGAACACGAGCATCCCATCGGACGCGTTAAATGGTTGCGCTCTCGCTTTAATGTTGGTCCTTTCCCCATGTCGGGAAGCCGAGAAGTCATCAACAACATCATGTTCCCCTATACAGCAGATGGGATGTACAAGGTGAATGCGGGTCCGTCTACCCGTCGTGTCATTGACTTTGGAGATATCGAGAACAGTCGAAGTATACTGCCTACAGGTCAGTCAGGGAACCCCATGAGTCCCTACTACAAGGATCAGGCAGAGATGTACAACAAGGGGGAGTTTAGAAAAATGCTCCTCAACAAAAAAGAAATTCAGGACTCCTCGGATTCTCGCTTGCAATTGAATCCTGCAGAGAATTAGACTGCGAGGATTATGCGTTAATAGCCTTGTTCTTTGGTCCTATGATCAAAGTTCATACCGCCTATATCAAGGGCATAGAGGCTTATCCGGCCTATGTTGAAGCCAGTGTTGCTCGAGGAATAGGTTACCACCTCATTGGCTTGCCTGATGCGGCAGTTCGGGAGAGTTTTCATCGGATCTCCTCCGCCTTAACACATACAGGATTTCGAATCCCCGGCAAGCGAATCACCCTGAATTTGGCCCCAGCGGATGTTCGAAAAACAGGTTCTTCTTTTGATCTCGCTCTGGCTGTTGCGCTTCTTTTGGCAACCGGTCAGGTGGATGTTCGGCTTTCTTCTTCAATTCTGTTTCTTGGCGAATTAGGTCTGGACGGGTCTATAAAACCGGCTCTTGGTTTATTTGCTATTGCAGAAATGGCCAAAAGAAAAGGGTATAAGAAATTGGTTCTTTCCAAAGCCCAAGCCGAGGAAGGCCAATGGCTGGAGGGTTTAGAGGTGTACTGTTTTGAGCGCTTGTCCGAAGTCATCTCCTTTATAGAGCATGCTAAAGGGTCAAAGCCGGTAGTCAGTAAAAATTGGATCGAAAGACCACCAAAGGCAGAAGTTGATTTTGCTGAAATCAAAGGGCAGCAGATGGCTAAAAGAGGCCTGGAGATTGCGGCGGCCGGAGGGCATCACGCGCTGATGGTAGGTCCTCCGGGTATGGGTAAAACCCTGTTGGCCAAAGCGCTTATCGGAATTTTGCCCGCTTTGCGGCGGGAGGAGGCGTTAACCATTAGTAAGATTCACAATGCCAAAGTACCCTTTGATGATGCCGTTTTTCAAGTCGAGCCTCCCTTTCGGGCTCCTCACCATACCATTAGCCGCGCCGCCTTAATGGGAGGTGGTCATACGCCGGCCCCCGGAGAAATTTCTCTGGCTCATAAAGGGGTACTCTTCATGGATGAATTGACAGAATACCCTAGAAGTGTTTTAGAGGTGCTGCGTGAGCCCTTAGAGGAAGGTTGTATTCGAATTAACCGAAGGCAACAGCAATGGCAGTTTCCCGCAGAGTTTATTTGGGTCGCCAGTATGAATCCCAGCCCGGACGGCTACTTCTATACAGAAGAACGACCACCCCGTTCCAGTCCGGAAGAAATTAGGCGGTATTTGAGTAAAATCTCCGGGGCACTTCTCGATCGCGTGGATGTCCATCTGGAGGTTGGCGAAATGAGTCATCAGCTCCTGCTACAATCGGCATCGGAAGAAAGCAGTGCAGTAATTCGCAAAAGGGTAGTAGCGGCGCGAGACCTACAAGCCCGACGTTATGAGGGTCATACGGCTACGCGAACAAATGGCCAATTGAAAGGCGCGACCCTAAAACGCTACACTGCCTTGGATAAGCAATCCAAAGACTTGTTGTCTAAGACCATTGAGAAATTTGCTCTTTCGGCTAGGGCGCATGATCGCATTCTAAAACTCTCGAGAACCATTGCAGATTTGGATGGTTCTTTGAGCATTGGCTTGGAGCATCTCGCCGAGGCGATTCGCTTCCGGGTGATGGATCGCCAAAATTGGCTCAATCCACTTAAATCACCTTGATGTTGGCTTTGAGTCCTTCGGCTATTTCCAGGATATTTTCTACGGTTTCCTTAAGGGAATATTTTACCGCAATACTCGGAATCCTAAGTGTAGTGAATCCTTTTCGAAAGGATTGCATGGCATCGTCCAGATCAGCTAGAGCTCGCTGGTGTGTTAGACGATCAAATTCGGTGTCTATTTCGATATTCAATTTTACCCTCGATAGGGCAATATCTACGGATTTTTGTCCATCCCACCATTCGAGCATAGGGTGAGCGCCGGCTTCTTTCAGTCCGTAAAAGAGCTGAATAGCTTCCACAGGAGTTTGATTATCTTGGATGATTTGTTGGATGAGTCCGGTATGCCGACTACACAGTTCCACCCCCAGTAGGTCCATGGAGGTTTTATGTTCAGCATATCCTATCGCCTTGCCACAATCTTTACAGGTCATGAGAAGTAGTTAAGTTTAGGTTCAGGTTTGATTTGGGACTATGATAACCTTGAGAAAGTTCAAAATAGTATGCAGGGGCTCTGCTGAACCCCCATATTTTAGACGAACTGCAATTTTTTAGACGAACTGCATCTTTTTTAGCACAATTCCTCTAGTTTTAGAGCAATACTAAGCGAGCCTTTATGAAGAAAATTGGTCCAGGATTTTTAATTGCAGCGGCCTTTATCGGTCCTGGTACGGTAACCGCTTGTGTTCTTGCCGGAAACCAATACGGAACTCAGCTTCTCTGGGCGCTCCTTTTCTCTTTAATAGCCACCTTGGTCTTACAAGAGATGTCGGCCCGCTTGGGCTTGGTCAGTGGAATGGGGTTAACCGATGCGCTACGGAGTAGTTTGTCATCCCCTCTTTTTCGCAAGTTCCTCTTGATTTTAGTTGCCTTCAGCATTCTTATCGGAAATACCGCTTATGAGGCGGGTAATCTGGGTGGAGCAACACTCGGACTGGAGGTCTTATTGGGTACTGACTACGCGGCATATTATCCGCTCCTGGTAGGGGCCATAGCCTTTGGGATTCTCTGGTGGGGAAATTTACGCTACCTGGAGTATTTCTTTTTGTTTTTGGTCGCCCTGATGAGTGTCTGTTTTGTTACGACAGCTATACTAGTTAAACCCCTTTGGTCCGATTTGTTCGAAGGGTTATTTGTTCCCGGACTTCCTGAGGGCAGTTTATTTTATGTAATTGCTTTAATCGGAACCACCGTGGTTCCTTATAATTTATTCTTGCATGCCTCTTTGGTGCGTGATAAATGGAGTTCTCCGGAAGATCTCAAACAAGTGCGTAGAGATACCCTTTTAAGTCTTGCGCTGGGCGGACTCATTTCGATGGCCATTGTTGTTTCGGCCAGTAAAATGAACTCTGCTGAAGTCAATAATGCCCTTGACTTGGCTCAGGCCCTGGAGCCCTTGCTGGGGAAGGTGGCCAAAGTGGCTCTAAGCTTAGGGCTTTTGGCAGCGGGCTTAAGTTCAGCCATTACAGCCCCTTTAGCCGCAGCCTATGTAGCCCAAGGATGTTTTGGGTGGAAAGGAAATACTCAATCTGCTTCTTTTAGGGCGGTGTGGATCATGGTCTTGGGTCTTGGAGTACTGGCTTTGAGCTTTTCAATTCGTCCTATTCAGATAATACAAATGGCCCAGTTCGCCAATGGACTCTTATTGCCTTTGATCGCTATCTTACTTCTCTATGCCATGAACCAAAAGAAATTACTCAAGGAGTACATTAATTCACCTTGGCAAAATGTTTTGGGAGGACTGATTGTTTTAATCACCCTGTTATTGGGGGCACGGAGTATTTTAGGTGTTTTGGGGTACTGGGGCTAAGACAAAAGCATGAAGAAGTTGTACATCAATTGTGATATGGGAGAAGGGATTTCCAAGGATGCTGAATTGCTCCCTTTGGTCAACCAGGCCAATATTGCTTGTGGTGCCCATGCAGGTTCCGTTCAGATTATGAAAAGCACCATGCAGCTCGCTCTAGAAAACAACTGTTCCTTAGGAGCCCATCCCGGATATGAGGATCCAGAAAACTTCGGACGCCGATCCCTGGCGCTATCCGATAAAAAACTGGAAGATGTCCTGAGGCGACAATTGGATGACTTCGGAAATGCTATAGAGGCCCAAGACGCTATATGGCATCATGTAAAACCTCATGGAGCCCTGTATCACGATCTCGCTAGCCGCAAGGAACAGGCCGAGCTTTTTCTCGAGTTACTTCAAGATTATCCGGTTCAGGACGTATTCTTAAAATCCACCGAATTTTTAAAAACCGCTTGTGATAAAAGTGGTATTCGCCTGTGGTCAGAAGCCTTTTTGGATCGAGGCTATGACAAGAACGGGCAACTCCTTGCACGCGGTCAGGAAGGAAGCCTTCTGGAATCGAAAGAAGAGGTAGCCGCCCAATGCGCCCAGTTTTTAAAAGACGATAGGGCAGAAACCTACTGTATCCACGGAGATCACCAGAATTCAGTGGCTATTTTAACCTATTTGCATCAACAATTGCCCCAGTGGGGTTACCAGCTTTCGCTATGAAACAAGCCCATATCAAGCGATTGAATCGCAATACTTTATTAATCGAGTGGCCTGATCAGGTCAGTACAGATTTATTGGATCATATTCTGGGCAAGGAAGAACAGCTTCAGAAGTCTATCGCTGGTTTGGTCGAAAGTCAGGTGGTCTATCGCAGCCTGAGTTTGCACTTTGATCAGGCTGTAGAACAAAGGCAAATCGATCAAATAGCGGAAATTATAAAAGGAGAAACAGGCACTATATCTCGCCAGCGTACGCTGTGGAAAATACCGGTGTGCTACGACAGAGAATTTGGTTTAGACCTGGATTCTTGCGCGGCCGCTCTGCAATTAGAAAGCAAAGAACTCATAGAGCAGCATACCACTCATCATTATCCAGTTTATGGGATGGGCTTTTTACCAGGCTTCTTGTATCTAGGCGATGTGCCTGAAAAGTTGCAGGTGGGGCGACATGCGCAACCTCGTCTTAAGGTCGCTCAGGGGAGTGTAGGTCTGGCCGGGAAGCAAACGGGCATTTACCCCCAGGAATCTCCCGGGGGATGGCAAATCCTGGGACGAACGCCCATTCCTTTGTTCAATCCCACCCAAAATCCTCCAAGTGCGGTTCAGGTAGGAGACGCCATACAGTTCTATGCAATTGATCGGCCGACATTTGCGCTCTTTGAGATTCAAGTGCAGGAAGGGATATATCAACCCCAAAAACAGCCCTGGATATGATAGAGGTACTGCAAGCTGGTTTTTACACCACCATACAAGATCATGGTCGATGGGGTTTCCGGAAGTGGGGAGTGCCGGTTTCAGGACCTATGGACAGAGCCGCAGCGGACCTGGCGAATCAACTGGTCCAGAATAGTGCCGAGGAGGCGGTGATCGAAATAAGTCTTCAGGGGCCTGAACTCCGTTTTGAAGAAACCCTCTATTTTGCCCTGACCGGAGGGGAGCCAGAAGTTTTTTTGGATTCCACCCCTTTATCGGTCAATACCGCCTACAAAGCAGAAGCTGGGCAAGTGCTGAAAGTGGGACGCTGTACCCGAGGGGTAAGGGCCTATTTGGCCATTCAGGGAGGCCTGCAGACAGAAGAGGTATTGGGTAGTCGTAGCTACTACAGCCCGATCAGTTCCTATGACCGCTTGCAAAAAGGCATGACTTTAGAGGTGTCGCCCTCTAAAGGCTTTGAGCCCAGGATATGGGCAGTAAAGCAGAAGCCTGTTTCTTTCGGTAAACCACTGGAGGTGTTCCCGGGTCCGGAATTTGAGCTATTTCCTCAAGAAATTCAGTCTGCACTTTTTGACCGCAGTTTTCATATCGCTAAAGAGAACAACCGCATGGCTTATCAGTTGGAAGAACTCCTGCCTGCCTATGATTTGCCTATGCTCACTTCAGTGACTCTGCCGGGAACGGTACAGTTGACCGCCTCCGGCCGCTTGATCATCCTGATGCGGGATGCGCAAACCACGGGGGGATATCCCCGCGTTTTACAGCTCACGGAAGAGAGTATCAACCAACTGGCTCAGCGAAGTACAGGGCATTCGGTCCAGTTTTTAGCCCTTGAATGAAGAGCTGACTATTGGAATTCTTTTTTATTTAACGCGCTGTAAAACAATATTTTACATCAATTTCATTCCCGTTGACCAGGCGAAGGCTTTCAATACCAGGAATAGCCGGAAATGTTAACAAGTAAATTTGAATCTTGAATACTAGACTGCCTCAGCAGTTTTTGGTTGCGAGAATATGGAATTGAACAAATACAGCAAAGTTGTTACCCAGGACCCAACACAACCTGCCGCGCAAGCGATGTTGCATGCTTTGGGCCTCAATAAGGAACAACTGAGCAAACCTTTTATAGGGGTCGCCAGTACGGGCTATGAAGGAAACCCCTGCAATATGCACTTGAATCACTTGGCCACCTTGATGAAGAAGGGGGTAGAACAAGCCGATTTGGTCGGCTTGATCTTCAACACCATTGGTGTGAGTGATGGAATTTCGATGGGTACCTTCGGGATGCGTTATTCTTTGCCTTCCCGGGATTTGATCGCAGATAGCATGGAGACTGTGGTGCAGGCGATGAATTACGACGGCCTTATGGCTTCCGTGGGCTGCGATAAAAACATGCCCGGCGCCCTGATGGCACTTCTGCGTTTGAACCGCCCCGGAATTATCGTCTATGGGGGAACCATTGCCCCCGGTTGTCTCAATGGCCGTAAACTGGATGTAGTTTCCGCTTTTGAAGCCTGGGGTGAAAAAGTAGCAGGAAGTATTGATCAAAAGCAATACGAGGAAGTGATTTCTCATGCCTGTCCTGGCCCTGGAGCTTGTGGCGGGATGTATACCGCAAACACCATGGCCTCTGCCATCGAAGCGATGGGAATGTGCCTGCCTTATAACGCCTCTAATCCGGCCAATGCCCAACAAAAAGAAACAGAATGCGTCGATGCTGGAGAGGCCATGCGACTGCTTCTCGAAAAAGATTTAAAGCCTCGGGACATCGTAACCCGGGAGGCGCTGGAAAACGCCGTGCGTTTGATTACCGTCTTAGGCGGATCAACCAATGCGGTACTTCACCTTTTGGCCATCGCCGATGCAGCGGAAATTCCGTTTACGCTACATGACTTTCAAGCGATTACTGATAAAACTCCTTTCTTGGCAGATCTGAAGCCCAGTGGGCGCTACTTGATGGAGGACCTGCACCTGATCGGTGGAATACCGGGAGTGATGAAAATGATGTTGGAGGAAGGACTTTTGCACGGAGATTGCCTAAGTGTTACCGGGAAGACCCTGGCCGAGAACCTGGCAGAGGTTCCTTCCCTTAAAGAAGGACAGGATATTATTAGACCACTTTCGAATCCGATTAAAGAAACCGGGCACATTCAAATGCTGTTCGGAAACCTCGCTACAGAGGGAGCGGTCGCCAAGATTACGGGTAAAGAAGGACTGCGATTTAGTGGTCCTGCCCGTGTATTCGAAGGCGAATTCGCAGCCAATGAAGGGATTCAGAGGGGCGAGGTAAAAGCCGGGGAGGTTGTAGTGATTCGCTATGAAGGACCACAAGGAGGTCCGGGGATGCCCGAAATGCTTAAGCCTACAGCGGCTATTATGGGTGCTGGATTAGGAAAAGAGGTCGCCTTGATTACGGATGGGCGGTTTTCTGGGGGTACCCACGGCTTCGTAGTAGGACACATCAGTCCAGAGGCCCGTTTGGGTGGTGCTATCGCCTTGGTTCAGAACGGAGATTTAATCACTATCGACGCTGAGGCCAATACCATCGAAATGGATGTGAGTGAGGAAGAGCTACAGGCACGTAGAGCCGAGTGGAAAGCTCCTGAACTCAAAGTCAAAAGAGGAAGTCTATATAAATATGCCCACCTGGTGGGAAGTGCATCAAAGGGATGTCTTACCGATGCTTTGGAAGACCGGAGCTAGTAATAACCGTTGAAGAGTACACCATGGAAGTAGTAAACTCAAAACAAACACAAGGCGCCGCACAGACGCCAAAGGGAATGAGGATCAGTGGGGCAGAAGCCCTTATCCACTGCCTTCTGGCAGAAGGAGTTGATTTGATTTACGGATATCCTGGAGGAGCCATCATGCCGGTGTATGATGAACTCTATAAATTTCAGGACCGCTTAACCCATATTCTGACCCGTCATGAACAAGGGGCTACGCATGCAGCCCAAGGGTATGCACGAGTTAGTGGAAAGGTGGGCGTAGCGATGGCCACATCGGGCCCAGGAGCGACCAATTTGGTGACAGGCTTAGCCGACGCTCAAATTGATTCGACCCCCATGGTTTGTATTACGGGTCAGGTACCACGGCATTTATTGGGATCGGATGCTTTTCAGGAGACGGATATCGTGGGGATTTCTACCCCCGTGACCAAATGGAATTACCAGATCACCAAGGCCTCTGAAATTCCGGAAATCATTGCTAAGGCTTTTTATATTGCTCGATCTGGACGACCAGGACCGGTATTGGTTGATATCACCAAGAACGCCCAGTTTGACGAGTTGGATTTTGAATATACCCCCTGTACTTCGGTAAGAAGTTACCACCCCCTGCCAGTCGCTACTGAAGAATCCGTAGAGGCAGCCGCTTCCCTGATCAATCAGGCGAAAAAGCCCTTTATCGTATTTGGGCAAGGGGTTATTTTGGGAGAGGCCGAAGAAGAACTAAAAGCCTTTGTTGAGAAGTCGGGAATCCCAGCCGCGTGGACAATTTTGGGGCATTCGGCACTTTCTTCCGATCACCCCTTGAACGTGGGTATGGTCGGAATGCACGGAAATTATGGGCCGAATGTTTTGACCAATGAGTGTGATGTTTTGATTGCCATCGGGATGCGTTTTGACGATCGGGTTACCGGTAATCTCGAAACGTACGCCA
>CAZLGZ010000058.1:3005-13990 GCA_964558965.1 uncultured Flavobacteriaceae bacterium | reverse complement strand
GAAAGGAAGTAGGAGTGGAAGTTCTTTTTTGGATTGTGGTAGATTTCACCCGCCTCGGCATGAAAGTACTTCTCGTAGAAGCCTTTCATTCTTTCTAAGTCTTTAACCCAAATGGCGAGGTGTTCGATTTTCATTGGTGTTATATATCTCTAGTCTAAATCCGAATCTAATGGTTTCATTCAGCAGTCTTCACCCGGCGAATTATTTCATAGACGACGGGCAAAACAAAAATGATAAGAGGAGTCCGTTCCCAGGCCCATTCCCCTCTAATCATTCTTAGAGCCATGACTGCTCCCAGTGCCGCGCAAAGTGTAAGAAATGGAATGTAGAAAAACTTGTACTCGTAGTACATTTTTCGTCTTGGAACTCCTTGCTCCTTCAGTTGCTTTTCTAAGTTTCCACAAAACCGAGAAAAAGGTTCAGCATTGCAAAAATGACTATTGGCACTAAAGCGGATTTTGGTTTGGTCTTTCAGGGTAAGAATGAAAGCGGCTCCCCCCATTTGGTGGGTTTGAAATTGTTCTATATCGGAGATCAGGATGTCTTTTTTGTCAATGCTAATCTTCTTTAAACTAGACCGAAAATTGCTCTTGAGTTTAATCTTTCGCTTTAGCTGAAAAAAAAGCAAGAAGCCGATGAGCAGACTTAGAAGAACACCCCAGCCTCCCCATTTCAAAGTCAAGGTGAAAATCTGAAGAGAAACACCCACTGCGATAAAAGGGGTAATGACGGCTAATGCCACCCAGAGGGGATTGGTGTGTTCGATTTTCATTGTTCCTTAGAGTAATCGATTTTTAAACTGTCCAAGGAGATACGATCCAGATACTCGCCACGTCTTACTAGACCATGTATTTTCTTGGTGTTCCTAATGTCATCCAAGGGATTGGCGTCGAGTAAAAGGATATTGGCAATTTTCCACTTTTCTAAAGTGCCAAGTTGGTCTTCTCTTTCGGCATAAATGGCTGGGTTGAGCGTGGCAGTTTGTAGAGCTTCTAGTTCTGTGAACCCTGCTTCTACGAAGAGTTCCAGTTCTTCGTGTACGCCGTATCCCGGAAATACATGAGGGTTGCCAACATCCGTACCAGCGAGGAAGCGTGTACCGTTATCCAGCATCGGTTTAAGAGCGGATTTGGTCACTCTGTGCAGTTCCTGCTCGGCCATTAGGTGCTCCTCCTTTGTTTGGAGGTATTCAGGAGTGCCGAATTCTGTTACCTCGCCGAACCAGTAGTCTAATTCTTCTTTGGGTACATATTTAAGCCTCGGATCAACCTTAAGTGTTGAATCGTTTTTGTAGGCCATTTTTTCTAAGCAGATCAGAGTAGGACAAAACCAGGTTTCAGAATTTTTTGTTGCATCCAGTACCCGTTGAAATTTATTGGGGTCGTATCCTTTGAGAAATGTTGAGGCTAGTTCGCCATAGGTTAATGACTTACTCGATTCTGAATTAAACGTCTTTGTGATATCCGGATTCTCATGCGCCAGTTCAAGAGGCACCATATGTTCAATACTCTTTTGACCGGCTGCCATTGCTTCTATAGCACTTACATCACTCGGAATGTGTCCGGCGAAGTCGATCCCGAGTTTCTTACATTCATCGGCAATAGCCAGATAAGTCATCCGGTCTAAGAAATTATAAACTTTGACAAAATCATATCCCTTTTGAAATTGTTCTTGTACTGCCCGCCGGCCTTCATCGGGGGTTGAAACGACTACAGTGCCAGGCCAATTTTCACCCGGCCCATCCGTGATTGGACCTGAATACAAAAATTCAAAGCCTCTAAAAAAGCCGTCCTTTCTTTCCTTTCTTACCTCAGAAACCATTTCGGCACCATGCATATTTCTAAGGCCGGTAATTCCCATGCTGGTATTGAGGTTTTTTTGCCAATCCCAGCTGAATATGTGGTGGTGCATGTCCCATAAGCCCGGTATAGCGTACTTTCCACTCCCGTCTATGGTCTTGGATTTAAAAGCAGTCAAGGGATCATGGGGCAGGATATCACTTATTTTATCCTCAAAGATGTAGATGTCCTGGTCTTCTAGAATGGCACCCGTTTTAACGTCAACCACGTTGACCTTCGTTATGACAAGGCCATTGACGGTAACCTCTTTTACACAAGAAAGGAAAAGGAGGGGGATAAGGAGTATGGAAACTCGGCTGCTCATTGCACTTACTCTAAAATCCGCAAACTATTGACCATCCGATCAATCATGCGTTTGTCCTCAAAATCATTGTAAAGGAGCATGGTTACCATAACAACCCCGCGATTGCCTGATCCATAGGTAGCCACTGTGTAGACTTCTTTTTCGCCTTGGTAGGTAAGAACCGCGCGAATGCCTTTGATGGTGTGCCCGCTGGCCAAGGTTTTTTCGTAGGGTTCTTCGACCTTTTCGTACCCATAACCAACGCTTTCTTTGGTGATTTCATCCATCATAAAACCAGCCAGAGCGCTCGGATTGATGCTCTTGTACTTCTGTACCAAAAAACCACTCCCGGTTGATTTCATGACCATGCACTGCTCAATACCCAAATCCAGCTTGGTATCTGATACGCTTAGTCCTCTGTCGTAGTTGAAAGAGACCATCTCATCGGAATAAGTGAGAATACTGGGTTGTACCAGCTTCAGGGTCATCCTTTTTTTCTTTGAATCTGGGTTGCGGATGTATTCCTTGTCCAGGTCTAAGGGAATGGAATCTCCGTTGATAATAAGAATATAGTTTCCACTTTCTTGAGCAAGAAGTATGCTACCAGAGAGTAGTAATGCAAAAAGAAAAAGGTACTTTTTCATAGAGCTGGGTTTGGTTATGACTTAAAGCTAGTGAATACTTAGCTTACTCAAGAATTTCCACATGGAGAGTGCGGATGCGATACCGATGCTTTCTACTCTTAGAAGTTCACCGATTCAATATCTTGCTCCATCTTGTCTTTGGAAGGTCCGAGAAAAGCGAGGTATCCGATGAGCATTAAGCCGACCAGAATAAAATCCTCCATAAAAAGCAGGAAGAAAATAGGTCCCTCTATTACAGCCCAGCGCAAGATGCAGGCAACCATATAGTGCTGCACTTTTTGGTCTGCGGTGGAATTTCGGTCAACTTTCTTCAATAAGATTTTATACAGAAAATCACTGGCAAAGACGGCACCGAGAGGAACAATAAGCATCATATAAGCAGGCCCTTCAACCTCTTTAAAATCGAGAAATTCCAGCTTATCAATCTCTCCGAAGATGAAATACATAAACACAGCCTGGCCAATTAAGGCGAGGTGAATAATACGGAGAACTTTCAGTTTTTGTTCCATAACATGGGTAATCTGGGTGGAAAGATAACAACAAATGAATAGCTCTTTTTTCTAGGCGATAATTACCAGAACACATAAACCAAAGCACCAATAGCGATCACCAAAAGGCCGATCCAATTCAGGTAGTTTTTGTGCCAAGGAAGACCAGCATTATCCATTGAAATAAGC
This sequence comes from uncultured Flavobacteriaceae bacterium, assembly GCA_964558965.1. Lineage (GTDB taxonomy): Bacteria > Bacteroidota > Bacteroidia > Flavobacteriales > Flavobacteriaceae > Aureicoccus. The sequence goes on along the minus strand of CAZLGZ010000058.1, from coordinate 10,527 downwards.
TCTTTCCGGTAGGTATAAAGTTCGATTTGTTTAGGATCAGGGGCGGCAGAAGCCAAGCTGATACCGATAAAGATCAATGCACTAACCAGAGACATTATTCCTACGTTATAGGTAAAGTGCAAAGGCCAATATCCGTATTGGCCAAGAACAAACAGCACTACACCTGCTAAGGTTCCCAGGATCAAGGTCCAAAATGCACCGTGTTTGTTTCCTCTTTTAAAGAAAACACCCACAAGGAAAATCACCGCAATGGGCGGCACGATAATAGAGAACATCTGCTGCAGATAGGACCAGATCCCTCCGAAATTGGCAATCATCGGAGCCCAAAACGCGGCTACAGCCATAAGAATAAGGGTTGCTATCCGACCATATTTCACCGTTTGTTGGTCGGTTATTTTCCGGTTTTTGGTTTTGATGAAATCGACTACCAACAGGGTAGAGGCGGAGTTAAGCGTTGAATCCACACTGCTCATAATCGCCGAAATTAATCCGGCCAAAACGAGCCCGACGAGCCCTACGGGTAATACATTCATAACGGCTGTGGGGAATACCTGATCTGCATTCTCTAATCCGGGGAAAAGTCCGATCGCCATGGTCCCGGGAATCACCATAATGAAGAGGGGGATGATTTTGAGAAAACTGGCCAAGATGACTCCCCAACGCGCATTCTGGATGTTTTTGGCACCCAAGATGCGTTGTACGATGTATTGATTGGTCGTCCAATACCAAAAGCCCAAAATGGGCACTGCCATAATCATACCGGGCCAGGGAAGGGTATCATCATCTGCGGGCTTGACTATGGAGAGAAAGTCCTGAGGGGCAGTTTCGACCACCTTGCTCCAGGAATAGTCAAATTGACCGAACATCATAAAGCTCAAAACAGAACAACCAATAATCAAAACAACGGCTTGTATAGCATCCGTGTAGACGACAGCTTTTAATCCTCCAACAGCAGTATAAAATCCGGCGACTAGTGCCAGAACCAAAGTAGTTTGCCAAATCACCAAATCCGGAAAAAAGGCTTTCAGCACGATGGCTCCAGCATATAACCCTCCGGCTGTATCCACAACAATACTGGTGAATATGGTCACCACCGAAAAGAATTGACGCGAGCGTCGATCGTAACGCAGTTCTAAGAATTCGGGAATGGTGGTAATTCTGGATTTTAAATAGAGGGGGATAAAGATTAAAGCGGCTATAATTAAGGGAATCCCTGTCATCCATTCGTAGACGGATTGAACGATACCTGTGCTGTAGGCGGCACCCGAAAGACCTATAATGGTCGAGGTGGATATATTGGATGCGAATAAGGAGAGACCGATGAGCCCCCATCCAAAAGAACGCCCTCCCAGAAATAAATCTTCGCCTGTTTTGGTTTTTCGTGCAACGAGCAACCCAATAAGAAGAACAGTGACAAAATAGATTCCTATTACGACTAAGTCAATCGAACTAATCCCAGTTTCCATATGTGTTTTTATTTGGATGAGTTTAGTGAGGATGCCATTTGGCATAAACTCATTCTCGTAAAATAATCAAATCTTAGGAATCCCTTGGATCAAATCTAAGGCGATCAAGAAAATAGATGACCTCATTTTAATCCTTCTCGTGCTGAGGGTAGGTGTAGTAATGTAGAGTCTCTTCTTGCCGTTTGACCTCCCGCAAAAAACCAAATCCGAGTCGCTTGAGTAAATTGATGGAATTTACATTATCGGCCAACGTAATGCCCAGAAGTTGCACAAAGGAGCTTCTTTTTTTAAGGCCTTCTAAAAATGCAGTACTCGCTTCCTTTGCCAAACCTCGACCATGGTATTGAGGTAAAAAAGCAAATCCAAAATCAGGATGTTCTTCGTTTTCTCTTTTTAAAAAGGTTACAACCCCGACAGGCTGATTAGTATTTCGAAGTGAAACTGAATGGTAATAAATGGAGTCGTTTTCCTGTAAGGCCTTGATGTAGCCTTGAGCTCCTTTCAGGTCCTTGACATTCCGGTCCCCAATAAAGCGAAGCCAGCCCGGTGTATTGACCAGTTCCAGCATAAAAGCGGCATCATCCAGAGCGATGGGCTTGATCAGCAGGCGTTCGGTGTGTAATTCGAGGTTCATTCAGGGCATCCGATATCCCCTAAAAGTACGACAATCAGTTTTCTAGAAAGCTGCGGTAAGTGCTACCCCAAAAGTTATTAGTGGCGGTTGCATTCGGCGTACCCTCATCCGTCAATAGGGCGCTGTTGTCTTCACTGTTTTGGTTCCAGAGCCACGCCATGGTGGTGGTTTGGGTGCTTTCAACAGCATTGAGAAAATGCTGCACCGGCATGACATCCCCTACATTTTGTATTCCTACTTCTCCGAATAGGAAGGCGAAATTTTGGTTTTGAAGATTTTGAAGCCTTGTAGTCACTTGCTCTTCAGTGGTCCCGACCAACCATTTCTCGTAAGCATGTAAATCGAAAACCAAGTTGTAGCGTCCGTTTAGTAACTGATTGCCTCTTGCGGTTATGGCGTCTTCTGATTGTCCTTGTTCATTGCCCGGGACAAGGATAATGCTTTCGAAACCCTCAACGTCTCTTAGGTTATCGACCATATCTTGCATATCGCTGAGCCAAAGGTCATGGGAGTAACCGTTCTGGTTGTCCCAGTTGTAGGGTTCATTCCACACTTCGATCCAAACATCGGTTTGGTCTTTAAAGTGCTCAGCGATTTGGCGCATCTTTTCTTTGTAGTCGGCATAGAAGGATTGAGCGGAAGGATTTAAGCCGGTAAGAAGCTGGCGTTCTCCACGTTCATTCACCCACCCAAAAGGGCAAAAAATCGTGACCTTGCCGTTGGCTCTGTTTTGGTCAGCAATGGTCTGCAAGGCGTGGTACCAAACCTGGTCACTACCTTGGATAGCCGTGCCAACGATGGGCTGCTCGCGCAGGTTGCCGATGAACTCCCGAACGATTTCTATACCCCATTCGTTCATCAGGCTGGGATCACCCAATCCAAAAGTCTGTAGGGCATTGACCCCTTTGAGTTGAATGCCCACTCCATCTTCTTGTATTTCTGATCCGTTTACAGAAAAGGGGCCCTTGAAGAGGGTAGGGGTTTCTGGACTATCGTCTTCCTGTATCGGCTCAATACCCGACTTAGAACAGGAAATCAAAAGAACAAGAAGGAATAGGGAGGCTGAAAGGCGCATATTCAAAAGATCTGTAAACATAACGCTTAAAGGGTAGAAAATAGCATGCCTAAAGAGTCAGCTGTTCAAGAAGCATGTCAAAGTGTTCTTCACTGATTTTGATTTCGATCATTCGATAGGTTATGATAAATCGCTAGACCAACTGCCACAAGGACGACAAATACGAATGCAAAACAAATCCATCCTTCCATTTCACTCTTTTATTTAGGTAGAACTAGCTCGGGGCTTATAAATGTAAAGAACTGCATGTGAATAGGTCGGTAGATTTCTGTAATCTGACCGCTTTTAGGTGTTTAGCGAATAAACAGAATCAAATTAGGGTAGAAGAAAGCCTTCTTTTTAAGGCATTCCTTTTGCAGCCTGCAGGAATGGTTCTATCTTCAAGGAACAACCGATTAGCATGTCCAATAAATTCAATTTCAATCGCGAGCTCTTCCAGAGTTTGGGAACCATTAGTGCCCTTTTGATCAGTATTCTGGCTCTGGTCGTTTCTATTTTCGAAGCCAGTATTTTAAGAACTTAACAGAAGGCTACCGTATGGCCCTATGTCGCTATTCAGAAGGGGTTTAATTCACAAGGTTTTCGAATTGAAGCGATGAACAAAGGGGTTGGACCGGCCATGATCAAATCCGTTCAAATCGACTACAACGGAAAGCCGGTGAGTACCTATCTGGAATTACTGGATAGGGCGAAACCCAATAACGATTTGAACTATGGTAATATCAGCACGAATAAAATCAATGGAGTGGTTATGGCTCCTAACGAAAGTATAGTACTCATGGCCCTACCTTGGACCCCGGATTCACGCAAGATCCAACCCATGCTGGGCGACAGTGTAAAGGTTAGAATACAGTACTGTTCTGTACTGGATGAATGCTGGTATTATGAGTTTCCTGGAGATTTAAGAAAACAGAAGGAATTCAAGGCCGCTTCGGAGTTCAAGGACTAGTTCTGTCAGCCCGTTTAAATATTCGTTAAGTGGGGCAATTTGAAGGATTCGTTATCGTTGTAAGATAAAACTTACAATTGAATCGTCAATCTTTACTCGAACTCATTGAACTTCTTCCCGATGGAGTCCTCCTCTCCAGCCAAGAAGGTAACATCGTTCACTGCAACAAGCAGGCGGGGCGATTATTCGGTTACGAGAAAGAAGAACTTGAAGAATTATCGATACACCAATTGATTCCAGCACCGGCTAGGATCAACCACCAACAATACGTTCAAAAGTACATGACTCAGCCCTCCGCTCGAAGCATGAGTCAGCATACCGGGCTTGAAGGCTTGCGTAAAGACGAGAGTACTTTTTCCGTAGACATCAGTTTGAATCCCATTGAAGTGGAAGGAGAAATGATCGTCATGGCGGTACTGCGCGACCTCACTGAAAAATTAGAACGCGAGAGGCTGCAACAAAAGAATAAAGAGTTAGAGCGCTTTAGTTATATCGCTTCCCACGATTTGCAAGAACCCCTGCGTACCATTCAGTCCTTTACCAAAATATTAATGTCCAAAGACCAGTCGGGCTTGGACGCTCAATCGGTTAAAAGCTTGGACTTTATTTCGCAATCCGCTAATAGAATGAGTAACCTCATTACCTCCTTGTTGGATTATAGCCGATTGGGGAAGAAAAGAGAAAAAGAGGAGGTGGATCTCAATGAAATTGTTGCCCAGGTCGAGGTAGACCTCGGTCAAAAAATAGAAGAAACAGGGTCTCAAATTCAGGTGGGAGACTTACCGGTTATTGTCGGTAGCAGGACAGATCTCCGCCTGTATTTTCAAAACATTATTGCCAACGGTATAAAGTTTCAATCCCCGGATAACTCTCCTTGTATTCAAGTAAGGTGCAAAGAAGAAAAAGGCAGTTACACCATTGCTATTCAAGACAATGGCATTGGAATAGCCCCCGAGAACCATGCTAAAGTCTTCCAGGTCTTCGAACGCTTGCATGCCAAGCGAGAATACGAAGGAACCGGTATAGGGCTCGCCAATTGCGCCCGAATTGCCGAAAACCATGGAGGCAGAATTTGGGTAGAATCCGCCTTGGGCGAAGGTTCTACTTTCTATTTACAACTAAATAAAAAAGCATGAATAAGGATTTAAAACACATTTTGCTCATCGATGATGATGAAGCCACGAACTTTTTACACGAGCTCCTGCTCAAAGAAATCTTTCCGGAGGTGCAGATTACTTTGGCCTGGAATGGGAAGGAAGCTATTGATTTTTTAAAGGCCGTAAAGAACAGTGATGATTTACCAGACTTGATCTTTTTGGACATCAATATGCCGGTGATGAATGGCTGGGAGTTTCTAGAAGAATACGAGCAGTTAAGTAAAGACTTTTACAAATCAGTTGTGGCCTTTATGGTGACCTCTTCCTTGAATAAGGAAGACCGAGAGGTTGCAGCGAATAGTGAGAGTATTGATCTCTATTTGCCAAAGCCCATCACTGTTGAGGACCTAAAAGTGGTGTGTAAAGAGCACTTTGGTATGCTGGACGGAATCGACACTTAATATAACACAAGAGCATGAGGCTTAAGAAGACCTACATACTCTATTTTACTATTATCCTGGGACTTCTACTGTTCAACCAGGCCTTCATTCAGTACTCGCTATTCAGGAAACAAAAAGACGCTAAAACCATCAATGTGGCAGGACGTCAGCGTATGCTGAGTCAAAAACTCAGTTTGCTCTATCATGTAGGGAGCACAGATCCCTTGATGGCGGATTCTATTCAACGCACCTATGATCTTTGGGCGATTTCTCATTACGCGCTTTTAGAGGGTAATGAAGCGATTGAACTTCCGGCGATCCGCGATAAAAAAGCAAGGGCACTCTTGGAAGAGTTGACCCCAGTGATAGAAGAAAACAGAACCTTTGTACAGGAGGCCGCCTATTGGAACAGTTCTGCGGTTGCCCTTATCACGAACAAGCAAACGGATTTTCTTTACAAAATGAATCAGGCGGTTAACTTCCTGGAAGCAGAGGCCGATGGTAAATTGAAGTTTGTAAAAATTATTGAGGTGGTTTTGGCCTTAATCGCTTTGTTGACTCTATTCTTTGAATTCCGGTTCCTGGTAATTCCGGCCCAAAGGGCGGTTGTCAAGAAGAACAAAGAACTGGATCAATTCAACAGCAAACTCAAGGAGGCCTTATTTATGCAAAACCACATTATCCGGGAACCTTTAACTTCTTTGATGCTCATGCTTCGTATGGTTCAAAAGGAAGAAAACGAAGAAAAAAGAGCCCTTGCCCTCAAGCACCTCAACGGTGTGGCCGATAAAATTGATAATTCGATTAAAGAGGCCAACAAATTCTTTGACGAAGTCAAAAATGATACACCTAGCTCCTAAAGGGTGTAAATCAAGCGGAAAGTGACAAAACGAGGTTGAATAAAGGTCTCTCTTGTAAAAGCCGAAAGGTTATTCGCACTGTTTCGCACTTGCGAGTCGATATCCAACAGGTTGGTCGCTCGAATCTCGTATTCCCATTTCGCATCCCGATCCTTGCGGTACGCCAAACTGGCGTTCCAGGTTTGGAAAGAACGTGACTCTCCACCATCAACCGCTTGGTTGGTAAAGGTGTAGTCTGTTCTAACCGTAAGGGACTTCCAGATATAGGCGTCAAAATCAATAGAAGGCGCGTTGATCACAAAACGTGTATCATTCCCTCCCTGATTGTTGTTGGTCACACTGTAGCGGTAGCGTAGACTTACATTGGGGGCCACGAGGAAGTTCGTGCGAATACCGGGGGTATAGGATTGGGTAAAGCCCTCATTCAACGACTGCTGCCCTTGAATGAACTGGTTGATTTTACTGTAGTTAAAACTCGTATTCAAGCTGGTCCGAACCTTTCCGAAAGTCTTCTGGATTCGCCCAAAGAAACTTAGTGTTTCATCCGCAAAATTGGAATTGAAAAAGGAGCTGGTTCGGATAACACTTTCGAAGTTGGTCAAACCACGGATTTGATCGATATTGTTCGAATAAGCCGCCCGCGCAAAAACATTGGTGTTGTTGAACAGGTTAAAGCTGTTGTAGATCAAACTCACATTATTGGATAGAGCATTCATCAATTCAGCTTCCCCGAACTGCAAGCTGTTAAAGTTATTGAGGACCAATCCTTCCGCTAAACGAGTCACGTCTGTAAATTGGTTTCGCATCGTGTAGCGCAAAGTAAGGGACTCGCTGTTCTTCAGCTGTATACGGGTTTCGAAGTCCGGCAAAAAGCGCCAGAAATTCATGTCAAAGGTCTCCCCAAACTGCGTATTGCTGTTGCCGTAATAGTGTAGTGAGAAGCCGGGTGTAAAGGTGAATTTGCCGGTTCTCCAACGCATGTGGGCACCCAAATACACATC
>CAZLGZ010000058.1:0-2905 GCA_964558965.1 uncultured Flavobacteriaceae bacterium | reverse complement strand
GTGCTGGGCCTCCAGGGCGAATATGTTGTTTTCGTCCAGCGTAAAGTAGTAGTTCAGGTTTTGGTTGATGCTGTAGGGGTTCACCTCGTCCCGCTGATCCGTATTACCAATGACAGAGGAGAAGAGGCGCTGGTCTTGAGAATCCTTAGACATTCTGGCCAAAACATCGTAGTCCATCTGGTTATTGATATTGGGTTGAAAAGAGGCGCTCAATTTGACTAGAGCCTGATTGGAGCTTTCACGACTGGTTTGTTCGGTATCCTCATCGGGAATACCCAGTTCTGGGTCGGTATACTGAATTGAACTGGTTTCCCGAGAGAGAATACGACTCGAATTGAATATCATAAAACCACTGAGGTCAAGTTTTTTCGAAGGAGAGTAGCTGAAATTCATGGATCCCAGTTTGTTCTCGATCTCCAGGGCATTGTTCTGATTGGTCAGGAAGTTTAAGCTGTTGTCACCCAGATTGAGCTGTGTTCCACTGCTGCGACTAGGGGAGCGGAAACCTCCTCCAAAATTTCGAATATCGCGGCGGGTCAAAGCGACTTCCCCGGTGTTGTTGATATCACCGATAAAATTGATGCTGTATTCCGGGCTGTAGAAAAAGAGTTTGGGTTGCAAGAGGTAGAGGTCATCATCTGGGGATTTTCCACCTCCGGCAGTGATGTCTCCAAACCAAAAACTCTCTTTTCCTTCTTTGAGTTTAATGTTCAGGGCCACATTGTCTTGGTTGTTGGCTACACTTCGCAGCTGCCCAACCTCGGCGTAGTTTCGTAGAACCTGGATTTTATCAACGGCTTTAGAAGGAATGTTTTTGGTGGCCAGCTTGGTGTCTCCGTCAAAGAAGTCTTTCCCGTTGACCATCAATTTGTTCACCACCTTGCCCTCGACCTCGACCTGCCCGTCTTCGTTGATTTCTACTCCGGGCAGTTTTTCGAGCACGTCTTCCAGTTTTCGTTCCGTCCCATTCTTATAGGAGTCGGCATTGTAAATGATGGTATCGCCTTGGATTTTGACGGGTATTTCGTAGACCAATTCCACTTCATCCAGCACATTGTCGGGCTGCATGATATAGTCTTTCACCAAATCCTCTTCCGTGGTCGTAATGGTATCGTTGATGGATTTTAATCCAACGTAGCTGATTTGGACATTGTAGGTGGTGTTTTTGCGCAGATCTATCTTGAATACACCATCCTTGTCCGTGATTCCATAGCCTCCCAGGGCTTTGCTTTCGATCTCAACCGCAAAGACATTGACGAGTTCTAAGGGTTGGTTGAGGCTGTCTTTTACTTTTCCCTCTAAGGTAACTTGAGAGAATACAGAGGTACTTAGCAGCATCAACAGCACTGCTCCTACAAATGATTTCATGGGTGGCCCGTTTGGATTGTCAGCGTATGGATTAACGGCTGCGGCGACGTCCGCGGTTGTTTCTCATCTCTGTCATCTTTTTGACAACAGTTTCTTTGTAGGCGATTTTTCCGATTTCCTTCCCTTTGTCTGGTGCTTGAATTTTCACCTTTTCTTTTGGGTTGATCACAATTTTGGAGCACAACATGGTTGTTCCGCCGTAGCTCACTTCCATGATCAGTCCGGGCAGTCCAGCAAATTCAGCTGGTCCGTGACCTACAGGAACTTGAGGCGTGTACCAGGCTTCAATTTCGGTCATGGCCACTTCAGCCTCCCCGTCCGTATTCTCAGCAGCGCGAAGTTCACCCCAGGAGAAATCATACCAGGTCAGGGCTTTGGTTGGCACAGAAGCCGTTGCCTTAAAGCACATGTATTGTCCAACTTGTTTGGATTCAGAGCCCATCTTCCAGTCGATTTCGAGAATGTTGTCCTTCACCAAGAATTTTTTACCGTAGAATTCCTGGGTTTGCACCAATTGGTTGTCCGAGATGTTTTTGTAGGATTCACCAGGGGTGAAGTTCTTCCCCCAGCTGTCTGTAGCCCCGGAAATGGCATCCAACACCTCTTCTTCTTTGAACACCGATTCTGTTTTGTTGAAACTCAGGGTGTAGGTTTTTTCGAGGCGATTTTTGAGGCGTGCCTCGATCTGTTTTTTCTGAGCCTCACTCATGCGGGCTCCCCAGTTGCCCAATTCCATTTTGGTCTTGGTTTGGTAAACAGCCTTTCCGTAGAAGTCTTGGGTAGGCGTGTCTACTGGGTAAAATAGGATTAACGTAAGAATACTTAGTGTGGATAAAAGTAATTTCATGTCAATATCTGCGCTTTAGTTGTTCAACAAACTTATTGAAAAGTTAAACAGTGAAGGGTTATTTTGTAAGAATATTAACAAGTAGGAAGTTGGCTTTTGTACTCGTTTTAAATAAGCTTATGCTCTAATAGCTGTTGAGAAACAGTCGCTTTTCAGGGAAGTTTTGCTGGGCATAAGGTTTATTGGAAGGAGCCAAGTGTTAAACAAAAGAGGAAGGAGTGCCAGTTGCATAGAGTCTTTCACCTGATTTCAAACGAATGAACCCCCTATTTCTAGCTTGCAACTCTCTCGGATTCTGGAAGATATGGAGTCAGATTCTCAACGAATCTGGGCCTATTTTGCGAAATTGGTAGAACTGCGCTCTAAACGCATTAGGGCTGGGGAATATGTTTACCTTCGCGGCTTCAAAAATCCAGGCTGTGAAACAATATCTACGTCTTTTTGATTTTAGTGCCAAGGTGGACTACCGAACGGAAGTTCTTTCTGGCTTAACCGTGGCCATTGCTTTGGTTCCCGAAGCGGTTGCTTTTGCTATGATCGCCGGACTTTCTCCCTTGATTGGTCTTTATGCGGCTTTTGTGATGGGATTGGTGACCTCCATCTTTGGAGGACGACCCGGGATGATCTCTGGGGCAACTGGTGCTGTTGCGGTCGTAATTGTGGCCTTGGCAAAGAGTCATGGTACAGAGT
>CAZLGZ010000057.1:0-14203 GCA_964558965.1 uncultured Flavobacteriaceae bacterium | reverse complement strand
GCCTTAAATTTTGGCGATTTTCAAATCTCACAAATATAACGAAAAGCTAGTAAATATGCGGCATTGAAGGGTTTTTAAGTGCTTAGTTATTAACAAAATCTTGTGAATAACCGAAGTCTATGAGTAGGGGGTCCAGCACCAGGCCAGACCCCCTCGACTCAACCCTAATAGAAAACTATTCGTAGGCGTCGGTATGAACCGCTGCTATAGCCCTTCCTGAGGGCTCATTTTGGTTTTTAAAGGCGGCATCCCATTCCAGCGCAATTTTGGTGCTGCAGGCCACTGAAGCTTCTTGAGGAACGCTCTTCGCCGCTGCTGCCGATGGAAAGTGCTCGGCAAAGATGCTGCGGTAGAAGTACTCTTCTTTGGTCTGCGGGGTTTGGAAAGGGAAGCGAAAGGCCGCCTGCTCCATTTGCTGGTCACTTACTTCGCGGTTTACCACTTCTTTGAGGGTATCGATCCAACTGTAGCCAACCCCGTCGGAAAACTGCTCTTTTTGCCTCCAGGCGACTTCGGCCGGTAAATACTCTTCAAAAGCCTTTCGAAGCACCCATTTTTCCATTCTCTCTGAACTGCACATTTTGTCTTGTGGGTTCAGTCGCATGGCCACATCCATAAATTCTTTGTCCAAGAAAGGAACTCGGCCCTCAATCCCCCAGGCAGAAAGGGACTTGTTTGCTCTCAGGCAATCGTACATATGCAACTTGCTCAGCTTGCGAACCAACTCCTCATGGAACTCCTGAGCATTGGGCGCCTTATGGAAATACAGGTATCCGCCAAAGAGTTCGTCGGCTCCCTCGCCAGAGAGCACCATCTTGATTCCCATCGATTTGATCACCCGAGCCATGAGGTACATCGGAGTCGAGGCGCGAATCGTGGTGATATCGTAGGTCTCTAGATGATAAATAACATCTTTTATCGCATCCAGCCCTTCCTGTATGGTAAACTCGATCTCGTGGTGGACCGTTCCGATGTGATCGGCTACTTTTCGGGCAGCAGCCAAATCCGGAGAGCCCTTCAATCCGACCGAAAAAGAATGCAAACGAGGCCACCAGGCCTCCTGAGTGTCTTGGCTCTCTACACGCTTTTGGGCATATTTCTTAGCCACTGCAGAAGTAATGGAAGAATCCAATCCTCCGGAAAGCAGCACGCCATAGGGTACATCAGACATCAGCTGGCGGTGTACCGCCTCTTCGAGTGCCATGCGCAGATCCTCGATACTGGTGCTGTTGTCTTTGACTGCCTCATAAGACTGCCAATCTCGCTGATACCAAGGTTTGATCTCGCCCTCAGCGCTATCCAGGTAATGTCCAGGCGGAAAGAGTTCAATCTGCTGGCAAATACCTTCCAGGGCTTTTAATTCTGAAGCGACATAGTAGGTGCCGTATTGATCGTAGCCATAGTATAGAGGAATAATGCCCATGTGATCCCGTGCGATAAAATAACGGCCTTCACTTTCATCAAACAGGGCAAAGCCAAAGATTCCGTTGAGCTTGTCCAGCATATCGGCACCAAATTTTTGGTAAAGCCCCAGAATCACTTCGCAATCCGAAGCGGTCTGGTAGTCGTAGTCCGGCGTAAACTCTTCCTTCAACTCCCGGTGATTGTATATTTCGCCATTGGCTGCAAGGATCAACTGCCGATCAGCACTGTAAAGGGGCTGCCCCCCTGAAGCTGGATCGACAATCGCCAAGCGTTCGTGGGCCATTACCGCAGAATCACTGCTGTAAATTCCGCTCCAGTCCGGACCCCGGTGACGCAGCTTTTTTGCCATTTCCAAAAGTTGCGGACGCAACTCGCTGACGTCCTGCTTGGGCTCAAATGCACATACTATACCACACATAGCTAATAATTTGGATGCAATAACCATCTAAATATTTCAATATGAAATAGTATTAATCATTTCAATAACTATTTAAAACTTTTAAAAGCGTTTTTACGATATATTTTAAATAATTACACTGTTTTTTACTTCCCTGCTATCAGCTTGAAAGTTTTTGGGCGTTTTTACTACCAAGTAGAAAGGCACCAGAAATTTGGCGCCCAGTGTAAACCAAAAACGACATCACTATGAACAATCGGTTATTACTCGGACTTTTTGCAGCGCTTTTTATCAGCGCTACTGCCTCTGCACAGAAATTCAGCAAAGCAGATGTAAGTCCTGCGGATATTGCTTCTTATCCGACCAGTTACAAGGAAGCGAACAAAAATGTTCGAATCATTTACAGCCGCCCAAACCTGACGAGTCCTAAGACAGGAGAAAAAAGATCCCTGGCGGATTTGGCCCCCGTTGGCAAGGTTTGGAGAACAGGGGCTAACGAGGCACCTGAGATTACTTTTTACCAAGACGTAGTATTTGGTGGAAAGGCTGTTAAAGCGGGAACGTATGCCCTATTCACCATTCCAGGTGAAGGTGAATGGACCGTTATTTTGAATACGAATCTGAACCAATGGGGAGCTTACTTCTACGACAGTGCTGCTGATGTAGTGCGCGTTCAGGCCTCTGCCTCTTCAGACTCAAGCTCCTTGGAGCAATTCTCTATCGCTTATAAGAAAAGTGGTAAAGGAGTAGAATTAGTCATGGGATGGGATACCACCCGCGTTAGCCTGCCAATTAGCTGGTAGCCTAAACACTCCTTACAATACAAAGGACGTTAGAATTAGCGTTGTGGAAAGGGTTCAACCAAACTCAGTTTGAACTCGGCACGGCGGTTTTTTTGACGTCCTTTTTCGTTGTGGTTTTCTGCTAAGGGTTTTTCACTCCCAAAACTTTCGAGTCCGATACGGTCTTGATCGACACCCAGCAGGACCAACTGTTTCGCAATGGATTTGGCACGTCTGTGGGAAAGATCGGTATTGTATTCACTCTGCCCTAAACTATCGGTATGTCCGCTAATAATGATGTAGTAGTCCCGATTCTTCTTTAAAAAGGCCTGCATCTCTTTGAGGCTTTCTTTGGCCGTACCATCTAGCTTGTCGGAATCAAAGGCAAAATAGACTTTCGGAAAGTGATAGCGCTTTTCTAGTTCGTAATTCGGCAGGCTGTTTCCATCTTCATAAAGCGCTGTGCGATCGACGTAGTAATACGCTCCCTGCTTGGTTCCCCAGCGTTCCGTTTTAATTCGTTGGGTTCCTTTATTCGGATAGAAATTTCCAATCAACAGGTAACGCTCGAATCCTTTAGCCGTAAATGAAATATTCAATTTGAACCAACGATCTCTGTTCTCGTCAATATGATCCATTTCCATTTCCATGGTGTGGATGCGGTTTCCGGTCTGCTCTAATAAACGTCCTTTAGAGAGGTATTTACTTGTTTCGATCTGTATGCGTTGCTCACTGAACATCAGGCCAAATTTGCGTACGGCAAAGTCAGCGCTTTCGGCCAAACTGACGTAGACTTCAAAATGATATTTTCGTCCGGGTTCCAGGGTTTGGCTCAATTCTGCTTGCAGGTATTCCCGGTAATCCCCAGGAGCAAAAAAGTAGAGTCCGGCATAGGCGTCACCAGAGAAGGCCTCTTGGTTTCCGTTGTAATTTTTAGGCACGCCCATGACTTCGCTGCAGCGGTGAAAGTAATCCGTGCTGCCTTGAGTAGGACAGGTCCAGCCCTCCACATCCTGATCAAAACTCCCGAGTGCTTTGGGACAAAAGAGGTGGTCCTCAAAATCTGGATTCAAAATGAGGTTTTGCGCTTGAAGAGGAGTACAAAACAGTACGATGCTGGCCAAGAGCATCCCCCAATCGCGCAAGCTATTGGATTGACTTGTAGTAGAGTAAGCTATCATCTTTCCCGAATTCCTTAACGCAAAGGATAGATAAAATCGTATTTGCGCCCAAATCAGCTCGCTGAGTGTTGCGGATTATTCGCCCTAATACTCCCTACAAGAATAAACAACAAATAGGCCATGGCCAAAAGGCCTAGGTAACGGTAACTGCCCAGTTGGCTGAATCCATAGGCAAAGGCACTTGGTGCAAGAGCACTTCCCAAGACCAAGAAAGAGGTGATTTTACCTGTGATCGCACCCAAATGAGCTCTCCCAAAAAACCGAGGCCAAGTCACCGAATTCAGGACCGCAAAAAAGCCGCCCATAATCCCAATACCGATGGTCAAGACCACCACTCCCCAAGAGGAATCCAGATAAAACAATCCGGTACTCGCCAAAAGACCCCCACCGATCTTGGCGAATAAGAATCCCTTTAATCGCAAGTAATCACTTAAGAAATTGAAGAGGGTCGAACAACAGACCGAAACCACCGAAGCGGGCAAAAACAAAGAAATAGCCACCTGCTTTTCGTAACCCGAACTCTCAAATATGGACACCACATGGAAGGTGAGGCCCGTGATAAAAAAACTGTGGAAGGCCAACAAAAGGCCGTACATCCAGAAGGCCCGGGTTTGCTTGGCCTCTTCCAGGGTAAACGGCTTGTTCAAACGCAAGAAAGGCCGTTTTGGCTCTGCGGCTTTCTCCTTGGATTCAACCGAGCCTCCATCGACAAGCAGGCCGTGATCTTCAGGACGGTTCCTGTACAGCTGAAAAACCACCAGACTAAAAAAGAGCAAGGCAGCGGCCATCCATTGCCAGGCTCTTTGCCACCCCTCTACTTCGACCAATTCATTTAACCAAAGGGGAGCAGAAGAGAAACCAAAGGAAAGGGCGACACTCGTAAAAGCATTCGCCTTCCCTCTGTTCTTGTCGAACCACATCATGATCATATTGCGGGAAGACATGGTGAGCACCCCTTGTCCACTAAAGCGGATCAGGAAAAACAACACGATCATTAAAGCAAAGGAAACCGTAACAGAAGAAAGATCGAAAACCCCTTGTAATGCAAGGCTCATGCGGTCGGCTTGGGAGCACAAGAGCACGGAAAACGCAAGCATTAAGGTAGCCGCAAAGGCGACATAGCGGGCCCCAAATCGATCGAACCAGCGCCCTGCCTTGGAGATGAACAGGGAACTCAGGATGGTTCCTATAGCATAGGCGTTACTGAACTGATCCCGACTGAGCCCCAAAGCATCCATAACCGGGTCGGTAAAAACAGAAACACCAATGGTCTGCCCTGGAATACTGCACCAAACCCCCAAGGTTCCAATAAACAGAACCACATAGCCGTAAAATAGCCGGGAACGGGCAGGATCAATAAAGGAGAGTCGATTGGCGGAAGACATGATTTGGGCGTGATTAGGAAGACGTAAAAATACTTCATTCCCAAAGAAGCCCAGCGGTCTTACCAATCAAATCGGTAGCGGGCTCCACCCAAGAGCTGGGCCCCTTGTGCAGGGTACTGCGCAAAGAAGGTGTAGTTCTGATTACTCAGGTTCCTCCCTTGCAAAAAGAAGCTCCATTGGGGTGTCCATTGGTATTCAACACCCAAATTGAGGTCGAGTATAGGTTCGAGTTGAAAAGGCTCCCCTTGCCCTGGTACAGGAACGGTTGCCCCAACCACAATTGAGTTCAGGTCTTCTCTTTCTCCAATGACATAGAGTTCGCTGGTCAATCGCCAGTTTTCCAGAAACTCCAGACTCAAGGCGACCTCTCCCTGGTAATTGGGTAAGTTCCAAGCCGGATTATCCGATGCTGTGCTGTACTGGTCAAATTGCCAACTTGTTCTGAAACAAATGGCTTCTTTAGGCTCCCATTGTAAGGCAAAATACCCCCCGTAACGCTGTACATCTTCATAAACCCATTCAAAGGAATTTCCGAAGGCATAAGCTTCATCCGTTCGAAAAGTATTGTATGGATTAAGTTGAAATAAAGCTTGCTGATCATTGGATTCTAAAGCCACGCCAATTTGGTAGGTCACATTGGTCGCGATCAGTCCCTGTAGCCCCCCTTTGACAAGGTATTGCTGCTGGTTTGGACGAATATCCAAGCTAGGAGCAACAAAGGGATTTGCGGCTACTGCCTGGGCATAGCTGTTTTGTTTGAGCCCACCGGTGGCTTCCCCTACGAAGTAGTGCTTTTCTTTTTGCAATGGATAACGTGCTTTGACTCGGGGATACACCGAGAAGCCCTGATCCCTATCCGAAGCATCGACATTGTACACTACAGCACCACCGACTTGGAGATCCCACTCCTTCTTTTTGATTGACCAATGCACCGCGATTTCGGCCTGGGCTTGGCTGTAGCGATCTGGACTGGCTGCTGTTACTTCCCGCAGAGAAGTGACGCTTTGCTGCCCTTGGACCCAATCGATAGAAGGTAAAAAGCTCACCCGGGTCTCCTCAATTTCAATATCAAAACGAGAATCGAATTGCAAGCGACTTTCATCAGAACCGGTTTCGTCCGTAAACCAACGAAATCCTCCACCCACAGCAACCTTATCATCCGCGTATTGTCCTTTCAACGCTCCGGTAAAATACCGTTGCTGAACCCCGGATTCAGGAAAGGATTCCGGACCGAAGAGATCCCGATCAAACCCATACCAATGGTAGATATCGCGTTGGACCTCCATCAGTAAATGTCCGGTGTTTTCTCGGCCCTTAAAGTGTAAGCCCCCTTCCAGGGCGGTTTGACTAAAAGAGGTAGGCAGTGGGTTGTCCAGGATATCGCCCTGAGCTGATCGGTGTTCCAATCCCAGCGCATAGCTGTTTCGACCATCACCTAGCGGCTGACGAGTAAAGGCTTCGGCTTCGACATTGGTGAAGTTACCCGCTGCTAAAGAGACCGATGTGTTGTACAATTTTTCAGGGGGCTCTGGTTGCACTTTCTCGGCCTTGCCTTTGGCTGGCGAGAAAGTAGAGGCCACCGGGGCTGTAAAACGGCTCCACTGTACTGGTCGTTTTTTCAAAAAGAGGGAATCCGACAATCCGGGCTCCGAAAGAATTTTACTGGCCGGTGCAATCGAAGGCGCATAAGAGCGGGTCACCGTTACCGTCTGTGTGTTCAGGGGTTTATCCTGAGCCAAAGCGGGCCCAAGGATCAGCAGAAATACGATTGAAAGGACTGTTCTCATGGACCTTAGTTTTGAGGATTGACTGATGAATTATTCTGGGCTTCTCGGGCTTTGATCTGCGCCAGCAGGGCTTCGGCCTCCATTTTTTGAGGCAGTAGTTCTCCAAAGTTTTCGATAACCGATTCCAGGATATAGGTCGCTTGAAAAGGATCCTTTAAGGCATCGTAATTCCGAGCCATCAAGATCAGACCTCGGGCACCCCATTCTTCATAGGACGAATAAGACTGGGCCAATTTTTCGATGGAGGTGTTCGAGTCGAGAAAGTCGCCTGCTTCATTCTGAAAATACGCTTGATAATAGAGGGCTTCAGCCGCTCGACTGCCTGAAGCTGTTTTTAGCACTTCTGCATAGGCTCTTTTCGACTGGTTCTTATTGCCGGTCACCCAAGAGGAACGAGCCTGATAGAGCCAGGCATCCTGTTCTAAACGTTCACCAAGACCTGATTTCTCAAGTAATCTTTGGGAGTACTGAATACAGCGATCAAACTGCCCTTGCTCAAAGAACCACTTCATCAGGTTAGAGAGGGCAAATCGTTTGTTCTCTTCGACCTGAGCCGTTTGTAGCAGCTCTTCTAAATAAGGAGACGCAAGGGATAACTGTTCGGTTTCGACATAGTAATTGGCCACCCGGGTCAGGGCTTTTTCACTGTAGCTTGAAGATGCCTTGGCCGCCCTCTGGTAATAGGGCAAGGCCGATTCTTTTTGTCCTTGGTTGTAATAAAGCTCTGCCAGTTCAAACGAAAGTATGCCGGAACGAGCTCCAAGAGGAAAGGCCTTTAGGTAGTCCTCGCAGGCCCGAATCGCTTCTGCTGTTCGGCCCTGATCCAACAGGCTCTGGGCTGCGCTATAGGACGCCTCTTCCAATTCTGAATCCGTGAGTTGTACAAAACGTAAATCCCGAGCCCAAGCGGCAAATTTAGAGACCTCGCCTTTGTCCATGTAGATCAGTTTGGCTGTGGAAACCGCCTGACTGGCTTCTGCGGATTCCGGATAAGCCTGTACCAGGGTATTGATTTTTTCGAGAGAGGCATCCAATTCTCCTTGGTTGTAAAGAATAAGGACTTCCCTCAATCGGGCTGTCAAGTGTAAATTGCCTTCGGGGTAGTCTTCGATCAAGCGGCGGTACACGGCCAATGCCTGCCCTTCTTGCCCTTGCTCTGCCAAGGTCGCTGCTCTTTCGAGCATGGCATCGTCCCGGTAAGTCGATTCCGGATAGTCCTGTTCTAAACGAGCGAGTTCCTGAATTTTCTGCTGTGGACGACCGACTAGTCCTTGTGATTTTGCGAGCTGAAACAAACTGTAATCATACTCCGGATGGGTAGGCGCTAACTTCTTGTAGGCACTGACGGCTTTACTGTATTGGCTGCCTGCATAATGTGCATCGGCCTCACGGACCTGGGCATCCAGCCACCGCGCGTCTTCGATCGTAAAATTCGCTCTGGCTTCTGCAAAGCGCTGGGCGGCCTGCGGGTATTGCTCCAATCGTAAATAAGCATAACCCAAATGATAATTTTTCTCGGTGTACTCCGGTGTTTCTTCCGCTTTACGGCTGTTTTCAAAAGCGACTAAATCCGCCAAAGACTGTTCGTATTGCTCCGTTCTGGAAGCACATTCCGCCCGCCAAAAAAGAGCCCGGGAAGACCATACAGTGGCATTGCTTTCATCCAGGGTCCGGGTAAAGAGACTCTTGGCCTGTGAATAGGCCCCTTCAGCAAAGAGTTGAATTCCGCGGAAGAAGAAGATTTTTTGCCGGGATTCTTTGTCGAGATCCTTTCCGTTCGCTTCAATATACTCCAGGGCATCCTGAAAGTTTTGGGAACTGACGTAAGCATCCAAAAGTAACTTTTCGATTTCACGCCGTTTTTGATCCCTGGGGTAATCCTCAAGGTAAGCACGTAACACCCGGGTGGGAGGCTCATAAGCATTCCCGATTTGGTAGCTGAGTAAGGCGTAATTCAAGAGGGCTTCACGGCGAATAGCACCGTCAAAATCCATGGAACTGGCTTGCCTAAACGCATTCAGGGCTTCCGTTTTTTTGTCTTCCTGCAAGTAAGACTGCCCTAGATGATAGTAGGCATTTTGCCCAAGCGCATCTGGGCTTTCTATGATACGGTTGAAGGATTCAATGGCCGCATCGTAATTGGCCTGCTGGTAATGGCAGTAGCCCAACTGATAGAAGTCCGCATTGCTCCATTTGCCATTCCGGCCCTCATATTTCTCCAGATATGGGAGGGCCTCTGCGTAGTTTTCGAGTTGAAAATAACTTTCGCCAATTAAGCGGTTTAACTCGGACTTTTCTTCTTCATCTGCTCGGGGCAGGTAGTTTTTGGCCTGGGCAATGGCTTCTTCAAACTTGCCCAATTTGTAGTTCATATCGGCCTGAAAGTAACTGAGTTTTTCTTCCAGCAACTCCGGGTCTTTTACCTCGCTAAAGGCCTCATTGGCCCCTTGGTAATCGTCTTCCTCATACGAGATAAACCCGAGGTAGTAAGCCGCCCGGGAAGCATAAGCTTCGGTTTCTTTGGCTTGACTGAGGTAGGTTTTGGCTTCTTCCTTATTGCCAGCAGCGTACAAACAATAGCCGTATTGAAAAATAAATCGGTCCCGAGCCCGATCGCTCAAAAAGTCAGGATCCACTTGACGGTACCATTTGAGGGCGTAGAGGTAACGGCCAATACCATAATAATAGTCGCCCACTTCTTTGTAAGCCGCCCACCGCTTGGGTGAAAGGGGGTACTTCTCGACAAAACCGAGTAATTCGCGATCCGCCTGGCGTTCTCCCAAGCGTATTGCTGAACTGGCCGCGTAGTAGAGGGCTTCTCCCCGTTCGAGATCATTGTCTGATCCGGCCTGTACCTGCCTGAATAGGGGCTGAGCCTGGGTGTAGTTCCCTTGTTGATACAGCCGAAGGGCTTTCTGAAATGTCTGGGATTGTTCTTGGGGCTGTACGCTTTGTTGGCCATACAGGGCCGAGCAGCACAATCCCGCGAACAGCAAGATAAGGTGCAATCGATTCATATAGTTTCTCTGTTCTGCTTCAAGACCTCGTACGCCTTGAGAACTTTTCTTAGAACGTCAAATAATGGGCCAAAGTATACCCCTGCCCTTTTAAGGAAAACCTTATTACCTTTACTAGGGAAAAGTCACCCCAATGGCCGAAACAGTTTTACAAATGAAGGATGTCGATATTTTTCAGAACGACAACCTGATTTTAAGCAATATCAACCTCGAGGTAAAGAAAGGCGAGTTTGTCTATGTCATCGGAAAAACCGGTAGCGGAAAAAGCAGCTTTTTGCGAACCCTCTACGGTGACCTGCCTTTATCTAAAGGACAGGCCAGTGTAGTGGACTACTCCTTAAAAAAGCTGCAAGAGAAGGACATCCCCTACCTCAGAAGAAAACTCGGCATTATTTTTCAAGACTTTCAGCTTCTTCCAGACCGCAGTGTCGAGCAAAATCTCGAATTTGTTCTGAAGGCCACCGGCTGGACGGAGCCGGCCAAGATGCAGTTGAAAATAGAAGAAGTTCTGGACAAGGTTGGAATGAAAAGCAAAGGCTTTAAATTTCCGCATCAGCTATCGGGAGGGGAACAACAGCGTGTCGGAATCGCCCGTGCACTCTTGAATGACCCTGAACTGATTTTGGCCGACGAACCGACCGGTAACCTGGACCCCCAAACCAGTGTCGAGGTGATGAAAGTTCTCCAAGAAATCAACCAGACCGGGCGTACCATTGTCATGGCAACCCACGACTACGCCCTGATCTTAAAATATCCGCACAAGACCATTAAGTGCGACGGAAACAAGATGTTTGAAGTGATCCAAAAAGCCGTTTAGATTGACTACAACTACCGCTTCTCATCTACTCAACTCACTCATAAATCAACTTCATGGAAGTACTTGGTATTGATATCGGTGGAACCGGTATGAAAGGTGCTCTGGTCAATGCAGAAACCGGAGAAATGACTACGGATCGTTTTCGCGTCCAAACCCCAGGCTCCCGAGGCCCTCAGGAAATGGCCGGAGTAGTTCAAGAAATTATCGATCATTTCAACTACAGTGGTCCCGTAGGTTGTGGTTTCCCGACCATCGTGAAGAATGGTGTGTGCACTTCTCCCGGAAACCTCAATCCAGAATGGGTTGGCACCAATATCGAAGACCTCTTCAGTCAACATACAGGGCAAGCATTTACCGTAGTGAACGATGCAGACGCTGCTGGCTTTGCCTCCATGGAATACGGTGTGGGAAAAGGCAAAAAAGGCTTTGTCCTGATGATCACCGTAGGAACCGGTTTGGGGAGTGGAGCTTTTTTTAACGGAGAACTCCTTCCCAATTTTGAATTGGGTCAAATGCCGTACAAAGACTTCAAGAAAATCGAAGACTACGCTGCCGCTTCAGCCCGCGAACGCGACGGACTCAGCTACGAGAAATGGGGCAAACGCTTCAACAAATTTTTAAAATACGTGGAACTGGTCGTCAACCCGGACTACATAATCGTCGGTGGTGGAGCTTCCAAAAAGTGGAACCAGTACAGCCACATGATCAAAATACAAACCCCGATTGTTCCTGCAGAATTGAAGAACAATGCCGGTATCATTGGTGCAGCCGCGTCTTGCGTTCACATGCACCGTTTTGAACAATAGTCCGAATTAGACGGTTTTGTTGCGCTTGCGATCGACCTCCTTCAGGAAGATTTTGCGCAATCTCAAGTGACTTGGGGTCACCTCAACGTATTCGTCTTTTTGGATGTACTCCAAAGCTTCTTCCAGAGAAAACTTGATCGCTGGTACAATCTTGGCCTTATCGTCTGATCCCGCTGCTCGTACGTTAGATAACTTTTTGGTCTTGGTCACATTGATGGCCATATCATCGTTTCGCGAGTTTTCGCCAATCACTTGTCCTTCGTAGATATCTTCTCCCGGATCGATAAAGAACTTCCCTCTTTCCTGAAGTTTGTCGATAGAGTAAGGGATCGCCGTTCCGTTTTCCATCGAAACCAAAGAACCGTTAATACGACCGGGAATATCACCCTTAAGCGGCTGGTACTCCTTGAAGCGGTGAGCCATGATAGCTTCCCCGGCTGTTGCGGTAAGCAGTTGATTTCTCAATCCAATGATTCCCCGAGAAGGAATTTCAAATTCACATAGCATACGGCTTCCTCGAGCCTCCATACTCTTCATCTCTCCTTTGCGAATCGACACCATTTCGACTGCTTTACCGGATACCTCTTCCGGTAAATCAATGGTCAATTCCTCTACGGGTTCACAGGTCACTCCATCAATGGTTTTAAGAATTACCTGAGGCTGACCGATCTGCAATTCGTAGCCTTCTCTTCGCATGGTTTCGATCAAAACCGAGAGGTGAAGTACGCCCCGGCCGAAGACCATAAAGCGGTCAGCACTGTCGGTTTCTTCAACCCTTAAAGCCAGGTTCTTTTCGAGCTCTTTTTCGAGACGTTCTTTCAGGTGGCGAGACGTCACAAACTTCCCGTCTTTCCCGAAGAAAGGACTGTCGTTAATGGTGAACAGCATGCTCATAGTCGGCTCGTCGATCGCGATGGTCTTCAAGGCTTCTGGCTCCTCAAAATCAGCAACGGTATCACCAATTTCGAAGTTCTCCATACCAACAATGGCACAGATGTCTCCCGTTTGCACTTCACTTACTTTTTGACGGCCTAAACCTTCAAAGACGAAGAGTTCCTTGATGCGGGTTTTTTGGGTAGACCCATCTCTTTTGATCAGCACGACTTGCTGCCCCTCTTTCAGACTGCCTCTTTGGAGGCGACCAATAGCGATTCGCCCGGTAAAAGAACTAAAGTCCAGGGAAGTGATGAGCAATTGGGTGTTCCCTTCTGTAGGTTCAAAGGTCGGAACGTGTTCCAGAACCATGTCCAAAAGGGGTTCAATATTTTCTGTTGGAGTTTTCCAGTCCTCGCCCATCCAGTTGTTCTTGGCAGAACCGTATACCGTAGGAAAGTCCAGTTGCCACTCTTCAGCCCCTAGTTCAAACATCAAGTCAAAAACCTTTTCGTGAACTTCTTCCGGGGTACAATTCTCTTTGTCGACCTTGTTGATAACTACACAGGGCTTCAATCCCAATTCAATGGCCTTCTGCAAGACAAAGCGAGTTTGAGGCATCGGTCCTTCAAAGGCATCTACCAAAAGAAGAACTCCATCCGCCATATTGAGTACACGTTCCACTTCCCCACCAAAGTCGGCGTGACCAGGGGTATCGATGATGTTGATTTTAACGTCCTTGTACTGAACCGAAACATTCTTGGAGACAATGGTAATTCCACGCTCGCGTTCCAGGTCGTTGTTGTCCAAAATCAGTTCTCCTTTGTTCTCATTTTCGCGGAACAAACGGCAGTGGTACATGATTTTGTCTACCAAGGTGGTCTTACCGTGGTCAACGTGTGCAATGATTGCAATATTTTTGATGGTGCCCATAGGTGCTTTTATCTGACTCTCAGTTAGGAAGAGCCCTCGCTTTAAGCCCGCAAATATAGTCTGAATCCCCTACACTTAGGCCGAAAACTTTTCGGATCTGAAAAAGTATCTTTGCGAAAACATTTTTCTATGGAACTCTCCAAAATCCCTCAGATTAAAAACACCGACTCCGGGCAGTTTTTTTTACTCTCTGGACCCTGTGCGATTGAGGGGGAAGAAATGGCCTTGCGCATTGCTGAAAAACTAGTAAACATTACGGACAAGCTTCGTATTCCCTACGTTTTTAAAGGCAGTTTTAAAAAGGCCAACCGCAGCCGAATCGATTCTTTTAGTGGAATCGGGGACGAAAAAGCCCTGAAAATCCTCCAAAAAGTATCCCAAGAGTTCCAGGTTCCCACCGTGACGGACATCCACGTTCCTGAAGATGCAGCCTTGGCTGCCGAGTACGTTGACGTTCTGCAAATTCCCGCTTTTTTGGTCCGTCAAACGGATTTGGTAGTTGCTGCAGCGAAGACCGGCAAGACCGTAAACCTCAAAAAAGGGCAATTTATGAGTCCGGAGAGCATGTCTCATGCTGTCAAAAAAGTCACTGACAGTGGTAATCAGCAGGTCGTGCTCACCGAAAGAGGGACCATGTTTGGTTACCAAGATTTGGTAGTGGACTACCGCGGTATCCCAACAATGCAAAACTACGCTCCTGTGGTTCTGGATGTTACCCATTCTCTACAACAGCCCAACCAGGCTTCTGGAGTTACCGGTGGTCGCCCTGCTCTGGTCAGTACTATGGCAAAGGCCGGTAT
>CAZLGZ010000056.1:1282-14277 GCA_964558965.1 uncultured Flavobacteriaceae bacterium | reverse complement strand
CCATCAAGATGCGTTCCTCCTGATCCACCTCAACCAAACCGAGGTTCATGTGGGCGATGATGCTCGAATATTTCTGACGTTGGAGCTCCAGGTTCTTGCGGTAATTCTTCCGCAAGGTAATATCGGTATAAGTCCACAAGTGGCCTTTATACATGGAGCCACTGAACAGCGGAATATAATCCCGTTCCAGGGTGCGACCATCAGCCATTTCGACCTCATCCGAAACGACTAAAGTTTTCTTTTTCAAGATGTCTGAAACCCGTTGATGTTCTTTTTCGGGATCCGCAAAATTGATATCGCCTTGATTAATTAAATCAACACAATTCATTTTTTGCAGTTTCTCGACAGTGTACTCAAACCTCATTAAGTTCCTGAACTTCTCATTGGTGAGCATAATATTGCGATCCCCGTCTTCCAGCAAAACTCCGGTTTGGAGGTTACTGATCAGGGTAGCTAAGCGCTGCTCTGAGGCTTTTAGTTTTTCTTCGGCGATGCGATCATTGGTAATATCTTCAATGAGCACCACCTTGTATTCCAACTTCCCGCGGGAATTCCGCACACTGGAAACAGAGGTCTTCCCAAAGAAGTGCTTTCCCTCTTTTGTGAAGTACTTGCGAACCAAGGTGACTTTATCTCCTTGTTCATCTCCGTTCTCGGTTCCATTCTGAAACAGACTGCTTTCGTCAATCTCCGAAATACTGTTCAGGTCCAGCTTCTTCAGCTCGTCTTCACTGTACCCGATAAGCTCATTAAAGGCCGAGTTCGAAGTGATAATTTTATTTTGATCAATGAGCAGAATTCCGTGCGAGGAATTCTCTACAATGATGTCTTGTTGCTTTTTCTGGTCCTCGAGTAATTGCTTAATCTCAAATTCACGTGTTACATCACGAAGAACTCCTTGGGCCGCGACCGGCGCTCCTTGGGAGTTGTAGATCAAACTCGCATTGATATTGACCATTTTATAGCCGTGACTACGGGTCTGAATACGCACCTGGTAATTCTTGAGTATCCCGACTTCCAGCAGGGTCAAAAACGATTCCCGGGTGTATTCGATATAGTCCTTGTGAACCAAGCTCACAAGCTTTACATTTTCTTTTGTGTGGTCAAACCCAAGGAATTCTCGGGCACTGGCATTCATATTGATCACCTCCGTTTCCAAGCTCATCACTACATAAGGGTCGATGATATTGACAAAGGCTCCCTCCAAGGGAGACCCCTTTTCGGTCAGGAGGTTCTCGAGCTTACCATTAACTTCACGCAAGTGAATAGAGGCATCGTAAAGCTCCTTGGATTTGTCCTCCAAGAGCTTTTCTGCTGCTTTTCGCGCGCGCTTCTCTCGGGCGAGTGCCCTTTTTAGTATGGACAGTTCGTCCTTATCCATGCTGCTGAATAGAGAATTGCACCTCAGTTCCGTCTTCCTGAAGCAGTTTATAAGAAATCTCGGCATTGGTTCCAAAGTGCTCGAAGGTCTTGGTCATCAAACCGTGAGCAAGCGGATAAAGACCTCTGGAAGAGGCGTAGACCAATTCCATTTTATTTTCAGTCTTTTCAAGAACCTTAAAAGTGGGAAGCTCCGCATCCGGGTACAGTTTTTTGACCTGCACATGGATGTGGTCTTCAATGGAATACAAAAGGCCCAAAGGATTGGTGTAGGCACTAACGACGTCCGGGTGCACTTTGACCAGACTATCAAAAAGGTAGTGACCAAATTTGAAGAGTAGATCTCCGACAGGAATCTCGGTCTTGGCGCTCAAAGCCGAAACCAATTGTACCATCTCATTAAAGTCATAGGTACCCACAGCCGTATAAGCCCCTTCAGAGGGTAAGCTGGCATCTTCAATAATGGTGTCAACGGTGTCGAGACCGAAAGTTTCTTCCACCATTTCTAAAAATTCGGTAAATACGATTCCCTTCATGCTTTTGTTGATTTAGCATAAATGTAGGAATTGAACTACACCAGCATTAAAAAATGTTATGGAGAGCCCTTAAGTTGTTGTGAAATGGGATTTCTTGTTAGCCTTTGACCAATTCGCTGATCTCCCAGTACTCGAATACGCGTCGTAATTTTTCTTCGTAGTCTTCGTACTTGAGTGGCTTGATAACGTAGCCGGCTATTCCGATCTCAAAACAAGTCATCAGATCGCTGCGGTTTTCTGAAGTGGTCAGAATTACAGTGGGCAAATAGCGAAGCTTGTCATTACCTTTTAAGTACGTCAAGAATTCTATTCCGCTCATACGAGGCATGTTCAAATCAAGAAGAATCAAATCTGGAAGAGGTTGCTCTTGCAGCTTCTGCATAGCCTCCTCACCATTCTTCGCTTCGATGATCTGGTGCTTCGTCGGAAACTTTGAAATCGCACGCTGCAATTTCATTGTTTCAATCATGTCGTCTTCTATAAACAGAATTCTCACGGTTACTTATTTTTTCGGTGTGTTGTTTTGAGCTTACAAAGATTCATATCAATCCCGAGAAAAAACCATTTACCGAGCCGAATGGAAGTTAAGTGTCGGTGAATGGTAGAAATCGTTCGATGAAGTTAGTAATATTTTTCCTACATCTCTACTTTAATTCCTCTCTGCGGTACTTGGGGAGCTTGGCGACGACCAAATCGTAAGAGTGTTGGATCAGTTCCTGCACCAGGGCCGGTGGCAACTGTTCGGTCAGTACCGTATTCCAGTGTTTCTTGCTCATGTGGTAACCCGGATAGATCTGATCGGGGTACATTTGGCGGAGTTCGACCGAGCGTTCGGGATCACACTTCAGGTTGATCTGAGCAGGATGCCGCTCTAATGGAATCAAAGCAAACATCTTGTCCAGGACTTTAAAGACCAGGGTCTCCTCATCAAAAGGAAAGCTCTCCGAAGTCTTGCGCAGTTGGAGACAATACTCCCTCAGGGCCTCAACATGCATTAATCCACTTCCTTATAGGGGAAGGCGTCGTAAACCACCACCTTATTCCACAAGGGGCTGGCCTGCTCAATAAACAAGAGGTGGGCCGGCTCATCCTGATACCCCTGCTGGTCTTCAGCAGAAGCAAAGGTGACCGTCAACTGATAGGTGAAAGAATCATCCACTACTTCTCGGGTGGCCTTAGGAGGAATACCCACATAGTTGGTTTGGGCAAATTCCGAATTCTCCAGAAAGGTCTCCAGGGCCGCTTCAAAGGCTTGCCTGTCCTCGGCACTGTCTGGATTCTTCAACCAGATAAAGACCGTGTGCGAGAAATGCGGGTCGAATTCCAGCTTGACCGGTTTGGCCTCTGGCGCCGCCTCTTCTTTGGGTTCTGGCCTTTGCTGCACACAGCTTATACAAAGGGCCAATAAGATAACAGGAAAGAGCTTATTCATTTTCGAGGTAGTTTAAATCGGTTGCATTGAGTTCCAGAGCAGAGTAGTCCAACTTCCATCCGATGGTTTCGACCATCTTTTCGATCATCAAGACCGCCTGAAGAGCTTCTCGTCTGGCTGTATCAATCAGCCCGCTCTCCGGAATCTTTTCTTCGATATGCTTCTTGGCCTGGCTATTTAATTCCGTCAGGTCCTGAGGAGAAAAGGAATTGAACAAGCCATTTTTGATATCGTAAAACTGCAGATCCGGTTCTATGGAAAGGATTTCGGGTTGAGGAAATTCTTTGAGAATTATGCGCTTGCGCTCGGTATCGGCCTCTAACTGAATCTTTTTGAGATCATAGCCGATTTGGGCTTTTGCATTGATGACCACCAGCGCTTTCTTCTTACTACTCAGCATATTCAAAAAGCCCTCTTTGATGTTTTCGTAGCGGTAGATCTCTGCAAAATCCCCTTCGACCGAAACCAATTTGCAAACGCTTTTGATTTTATCCAGGATGATGGTCGACTGCTGACGCGTCAATTCCTTGTTGTTCTTTTTACGCAGAGAAGAGAAGCCCCAGGCCATCCCTACAGCTCCTAATACAATCCCTAAAACAACTTCAATCAATGCATCCATGATTTCAATTTACTACTTTATACCAAACCGGGCGGCTGGGACTCGCGTCATTATCGATGGGTGCCACCTGTAAATCCAAAAAACCAAATCCGTCTTCCACTTCATCGGGAACGAAGATGAACTCGGTAATCGTGGCATCCGTTCTCGGCTTTTCTGGCAATCCCCAAAAGGCCTTGTGGGCTTGGAGTGCTCCCCCATCCACTTCCCTGTCCACTGAGGGCAGATCGATCAAGAGGTGTTCCACCCCCATTTCTCGGAGCCATACCGCCGCCTCTTCTGTCAAATAAGGAGGGTTGCTGTGCGAATACTGCTGTCTCTTTTTGTCGGCTGTATTGGGCAGGGTTCGTATAAGGAAGGCCTTGACCGAAAAGGGCGCTGAACCTAAGATTCTGAGGCTTTCTTCCAAAAGCCATTTGGTGATCAACTGGTCTTCTCCTTTTTTTTCAGGCGAAATACTCACGACCACCCCTGCTAAAAAAGGCAGCGGAAAGAGTCGATTCACCGAATGAAACTCCTTACTGATATGACCCAGGCATTCGGTGTGGGTCACATGGGCATGGGGATTAAAGGTGATCGTATTAAAATTAGTGGAGGCCCCCTGCTCTACCGAACCAACAAAGTCTCCGTCTATATGAGGCCCTATAGTGGGTGGTCCGATATACCAGGCATTGAGGTTTTCCTTTCCTCCGACCAAAGGGATGGAAAGGTCCTGGCCCTTATCCAGCTGCAAGACCTGCACGTCTTCTCCTATTCGTATTGTCATCTCCATAGGTCTAGTCCTTGAGGTTGAGTAAAAAGAGATCTGAAGCGATGCCGTCGACCAGGAATTTGCCCTCCCGGGTGGCCTTGAGTAAGTCTCCATCCCAGTAGAGCAAACGCTCTTCAATAAAAGGGGTGGCTTGCTCCTCCAAAAAGCCGACATACTGTTGACCAAAAGTGGCGGAGACCTCAGCCAAATCGACACCCCATTGGGTGCGAAGGCGGGTCATCAAGTACTCATTATACCGGTCTTGGGTACTCAGCTCTTCCCATTCAATGGGCAAACGCTTTTCTCTTAAGTCTTTTATATACGCAGGGTTACTACGAACATTCCAGCCCCTTCTTTTTTGGTCGTAGCTGTGTGCTCCCGGCCCAATTCCAAGATAAGGTTTCCCTTGCCAGTAAGCGCTGTTGTTTCGGGAATAGTGTCCGGGCTTACCAAAGTTCGAAATCTCGTAGTGATCGTATCCGGCTTCCGCCAAGCGATCGACCAAGAGGTAAAACTGCCGACGGGCCTGTTCTTCATCCGGAGAGGGGGATTTTCCTTTTTCGATAAAGGAGTGCAATGCAGTTCGCTCCTCCACCGTCAAGGCGTAACTCGAAATATGGGGTATCCCCAATCCCACCACTTCATCAATGGCCGCGATCCAGGATTCGTCCTCTTGCCCCGGCGTGCCGTAGATCAAATCCACCGATACATTGGGAATGTGCTTTTGCGCCATACGAATCGCCTCCCGGGCTTCCTGACTGTTGTGGGCCCGGTTCATCCACTTCAGCTCTTTTTCTTCAAAGGACTGAATGCCCAAACTCAGCCGGTTGACGCGGGTATGACGAACCAAATCAGTCAAATAGGCCTCGTTAATGTCGTCTGGATTCGCTTCCAAAGTCACCTCGGTATCTTCTGCAAAATCATAGAGTTCAAAAGCGGCTCCCAAGAGGTCGGTCAACTCCTCCACACTCAAGATCGACGGAGTACCCCCACCCAAATAAAGGGTATTGAGTTCCCAGTCCTCTGCTTCTTTTTGCCTCAGACGCATCTCGGTTTTCAAGGCCTCAAGCAGATCCGCTTTGAGTTTGGTGTTGGTCGAAAAATGAAAATCGCAGTAGTGACAGGCCTGCTTACAAAAGGGAATATGGATATAGATACCGGCCAAAGGGACTTATTTTAAACGATCGGGATTCTGCGAGACAAAACTCGCCCAGCCAGAATAGCTTTTACCCGTTTCCACCCGGCCCTGGTTGTAAAAATGACATACGGCCGCAGCCAATCCATCGGTACTGTCTAAGCGTTTAGGGAGTTCCTTAAGGCCCAGCAAACTTTTGAGCATCATGGCCACTTGTTCCTTGCTGGCGTTTCCGTTCCCAGTGATGGCCATCTTGATTTTTTTGGGCATGTATTCCGTGATGGGAATCTCTCGACTCAAAGCCGCTGACATGGCCACCCCTTGTGCCCGACCCAATTTGAGCATGGACTGCACATTCTTCGAATAAAATGGGGCTTCAATGGCCATCTCGTCAGGATGGTAGGTATCGATCAGCTCGATGGTACGCTCAAAAATGAGCTTGAGCTTCACATAAGGGTCCTTGTATTTGTGCAAGAGCAGCTCGTTCATCTGAATAAACTCCATCTGCTTGCGCTCCACCTTGATCAGCCCAAAACCCATAACCGTGGTTCCTGGGTCAACCCCTAGTATTATTTTTTCTTGTTCCGCCATTTAGGTGGTTTTCAATATCAGAGGAAGGCGGACTTTGACCCGTACAGGAATGTCTCTTTTGAGTGCAGGATGCACGGTGAGTTCTCCTCGAATGGTCAATTGACGTAGGCGTTGGCTCACCTCTGATTTAAGATCGGGTATCAATTGATTGACGCGGGGATTGTCTTTGATTTCGAGCAGTTCTACAAAGCCCTGTTCGTTGACCAAAAGATCCACATAAACGATCTCGTCCAGATCTTCACTGACCTTGTAGTTGAGATCGCTTAGGGGCTCTGCCAATCGCAGACTCATATTGGTCGCAAAGCACTCAAAATCTTTTTCTTTGGAAACGGTTTCCTGGCACTCTTCAAAATAGGGAAACTTGTCGACCTCATCGAAGTGTATCAGCTCCATTTCGGCGTCAACAATGGCCGCAACGCGTTCTTCATGTGAATTAAAGTACTCACAAGAAAGGAACAGAAAACCAAATAAACACAAGAGCAGGGACCGCTGCATTAATCCTTCTTAGTTTACTCGAAATTACGATTTTTAAGGGTTCAACGCTCCTCCCCTGCAGCGAAATGCATCTCCTCTTTAATCAGGCGAATACGCTTCTGGGCGAACTCCTTGAAGTAGGGTGGAAGTTTCGGAAACCAGTCCAGTAAATTTTGGTAGTAGCGCAGGCGTGTTTTGGGGTCGGCATAGTACTCTTCCGCGATCACACAGACCTGGTAGTAATTCAGGTATTTGGTTCGGTCTTCTTCAAAGGCCTTGGTGTAGTAATGCAAGGATTCTTTCAAATTACCTTCCACCCGGTACAGACGGCCCAGGGCCTGGTATTCATTACCCAGGTAGACCTTCTCTTCCTCTATGGCTTGTTTGATGTACACCTTGGCCGAATCCATCTGCTTCTTCGCCCAGAAAATATGCCCAATATTATAATAGGCATGCCCGGTGGAATTCGGAAATTGAGCCAGTTTGCGGTAAGTAGAATCCGCCGCCGCGAGCTTGCTCGTGCTAAAATAGCTGTAGGCCAATTTCTTGAGCACGAACTCCTTACTCGACCCTTGCCGTTCCAGTTCCTCAAATAGAGGAATGGCCTTATCGTATTCGGTTTGGTTGTAAAAGGCCTGGGCCCGAAGACTAGTTAGTCCGCCGTCCTTATCGGCTACCGCCAAACCTTTGGCCGTGTACTTGAGAACCGAATCGTGTTCCTGCAGAGCCAGGTATACTTTGGCTAGCTGAAAAAGACTGCGCACATGGGTGCTGTCTGCTTTAAGTGCATTGCCGTACTCCTGAATGGCGGGTTTATAACTATCCTGCGCATGGTACGTCCGCCCTAAATAATAGGCGTATTCGGGATTATTCGAATCTTCTTTAAAAAGTTGCTGAAAGATAGCAGCCGCTGCGGGAAGACGGTACAATTGGAAGTAGAGCTTCCCCAGTTCAAAGCGAGCGATACGCTGCTCCGGATACTGCTCCACCAGCGCCTTGTACTGCTCCACAGACTTGCTGTTCATCCCCGAAGCCTTGTAAGCCCGAGCGATTTGCAAGGAGGCCTGCGGTGTTCCCAGTTCGGAATAGGCGTTGATGGCCGCCCGGTAATTACCCAATTGGTAGAGGCTGTCGGCCACAGCCCGGTCTTGGGCCTGCACCAGGGCAATACAAAAGAAGAACAGGAAGAATGAACGCATCAGTTAAGACTATTTTGAGAACTTTAATTTAGTCTAAAATCGATTGGGATGGAATAGGGTGTTTCGACGGCTTTGCCGTGTTTCTTCCCCGGGATCATTTTGGGCAAGCTTTGCACAAGTCGAAAGGCTTCTTTTTCTAAAAGTTGATCCGAGCCTTTCATCGCAATTTTACCGATGGTTCCATCTTTTAAAATCGTAAAGACAATGCTTACTCGACCCTCTATTTTCTTCTTAACCGCCTCTTCCGGATACTTCATATTGGCACTAATGAACTCCTGCATTTTTTGATTGAAGCAGTCTCTGGTGCTTTCCGCTTCTTCGCAACCGGGAAAGATGGGGAAAGAAGAGCTGTTTTCCGTCATCAAGGCCAGCTTTGCCCTGCCATTTCTAGGGTCCAGCTCTAAAGCTTGATTCAAAAATGATTTGGCTTCTTCTTTACTCCCTTCTCGACTGAGCTTAATCCCAATCTTGTAGAGATAGTCTGACTTCCTTTCACGATTGGTTTCCAGTTCCACTGCCTTCTTGTAATCCTGCAGAGCACCATCCCAATCTCCATGCTTCTGCTTCAAAACCCCACTGTAGAAGTAGGCGTCGGGCGAAGGGTCCAATGCCTTTTGCTGGTCAAATAGCTTTTCAAAAATGGGCTCACCTGTACACTCACTAGCATACAGCCGACTCACAGCCGTCTTTACCCAATCCAGATCACTCTTTTTTTGATCAAAATCGGCGCTGTACTTGGAGATGAGTTCTGTACATGTCGCCTGGTCTGAACTATACGTAGAATGTTTAAAATGGATAGGGATTGCCATTGGATAGGGCACGGCTTCTCCATTGCGCATAGCCGGTTCAAACCGAGGCAGCTCCTCAATCAAACGCAGGGCTTCTTTTTCAAAAATCGCATTAGCCGATCGGGCTTTTACTCCTTCGACCTTTCCTTTTTTATTGATGGTAAAAACAACCTGAACACGGCCTTCGATCCCCTCTTCTTCTGCAGCAGGGGGATACACCATATTGGAGGTCAGGTATTCCAGGAATTTCTCAGAAAAGCAAGCTCTTTTATCTTCTGCATCTTCACAACCGGGATAAACCGGTACAATAGTCTCTTCTAGTGCACTTAGAATACGGGACTCCTCTCCTGCCTTGGTCAATTTAAATTGTACGGGCACCACATAGGGAACTTTGACCGGCTGCCCATCTTTGGTAGCTGCAACAAAACGGGGCAAGGAACGGATGATACGCATTGCCTCTTCTTCCAATTCCGGCAGGGTAGACAGGGTTCGAACATTTTGAACATCCCCTTTTTCATCAATTTCAAAAGACACTGGTACATATCCCTCTATTCCTTTTGCTTTGGCCGCTTCAGGATATTGTATGCGGGTCAAAATAAAGACCTCCATTTGGGCTTGGAAACAGTCCTCAGGGTTTTCGGCAGAAACGCAAGCGGTGAATTGTGCAGGAGTATCGTATAGCGAAGCCCTGCTGGCCAGGGACTCTCTTTCCCATTGTTCCACAATGAGCTCATCGTATTCGGTAAAATCTGCATCCTGTTCCTCTTTATTAGACTTGACCATCTCACAGGAAGTATAAACCAAAATTACTAGCAACAGCGGTAACACCAGTACAAACTTCAATAGCTGCTTTTGACCAGAAGGCGCCTTTTTGAGCATGACAATCCGCTTTTTCAAAAGTGACATGGCCGCAAATTGATTGACAAAACTCATGCGGTTCACCCCAAAGGCAGCAGATAACAAATCCAGATAAATGGCTTGTGGCTCCCCTTTGGCGCAAATCCGGTCCGCTGCAAATTCATGTACTTCAGACAGGCGGGTTTGATACAGATAAACCAGGGGGTTAAACCAACAGACGATGCGCAAAAGTTCAAAAAAGAGCAGGTCAAAGGTGTGTCGCTGCCCAATATGGACCGCCTCATGTTCCAGAATGTGTCTTTCTTCCTCCAACGGAATTTGGTCTCCTAAAAACACCCAGTTAAAAAAGGAAAACGCCTCTTTAGAGTCGGCCAGTCGAATGAGCTCGTAGCCGGCCTGTTGGGATTTTACACCCTTTGCTCGTAATTGAAAAAGGCGCAGCAGTTTGACTATAAAAAGAACAAAAGCAATCAACACCCCAGCAGCATACAAGACTAACCACCAATTTACTCCCGTTGAGACCGTGTTTTCAGTTACTGGTGCTACTTCTAAGGGCAACTCATACATCCACAGATTGTCAGCAAAGATGCTTTCGGGCGAAACTTCCACTTCCGTGCGTAAATCAGGTAGCTGGATAAAAGGCAAAAGGAAGGAACTACCAAATGCCAGCAACAAGAAGAAACGATTCCACTGAAAAAAAGTTTCCTTTTTGAGGAACAGCTCATAGATCCCCAAAAACAACAACTGTATCAGAATAACTTCAATGAGGTACTTCATTTTTCTTCGTTTACTTGATTGAGAATAGACTCCAGTTCTTCAAGGCTCAGCTCGTTCTTCTTCATAAAGAAAGAAACCATGCTTTTGAAGGAACCCTGAAAATAATTATCGGCCAGGCGGTTGAGAGACTGATGGCTGTACTCCGACTTGGAGAGCAACGGAAAGTAACGGTAGCCTTTCCCTTCTGCTTTGTGATCCACAAAACCCTTGGTTTCGAGTATGCGCACCACCGTCGAAACAGTATTGTAAGCAGGTTTGGGCTCGGGTAGTCGCTCGATGATGTCGGCTACCTTGGCGTCTTGAAGGTCCCAGAGAACCTGCATCACCTCTTCTTCTGCCTTGGTCAATTGCTTCATTCAACTAAGATTTTAGTTTTAATTCTTGTCAAATATAACTAATCTTTTAGTTTAAACTAATTTTTTAGTGGAATAATTGAAAAAGAGCATCCTTTCGGTAGAAGAATTTTTATTTACCTTGTAACTTCTAGACACCTTTGTATACCAATAAATAAAAAGATGGATATCGCGCTTCTCGTCCTTGGTTTTTTACTCACCCTTGTGGGGATTCTGGGCAGCTTTTTACCGGTTATTCCAGGACCACCGTTGAGTTGGGTAGGCTTGCTATTGCTGTATTTGACCAAAGCAGTACCGGAAGACTGGACCGTGTTGGGAATCAGTCTCGGAGTCGCGGTATTGGTCCTGGTTATGGACTACGTCATCCCGGCATTGGGCACCAAAAAATTCGGAGGTACCCGGGCGGGTATGGCCGGTAGTGTCGTGGGACTTATTGTCGCCATTACCTTTCCTGTTCTTGGAATTTTCGGGATCGTGGTTTGGCCTTTCTTCGGGGCCTTGGTGGGGGAACTCCTCAACAATGGAGACCGCAAAACCGCTTTTCGCGCCGCTTTCGGATCCTTGATGGGCTTTTTAACCGGAACCCTGATGAAGTTTACCGTCACGGTAGCCTTCTTTGGACTCTATGTGATTAAGGTGTGGGAATACAGAGAGGCTCTTCTGCCCTTCTTGTACGAGTCTTAAGAAAGACTTACTCCATCCACTCGATCTTGCTACTGATTTCCTGAGGCTCTCTCTCGGGCCACTCCTGGTCGGTATACCCCATATAAAAGAAGCCCATACAGCTTTCGCCTTCGGCCAGATCGAAGAATTCATCCATATAGCGGATCAGCCCCGGAGAACTCCAATAGGCCCCAATACCCAATTCGGTGCTGCGTAACCACATGTTTTGAACGGCCATGGCCACCGCCGCCTGTTCTTCCCAGAGCGGAAGGCTTTCTTTGGGATCACGTTGCATGCAAATCGCAATGATGGCTCCTGCCTTTTGGGGGTTCTCGAGCAACTTGCGGATTTTGATCTGCTTGGGTTGTTCGGTCACCTCCTCGTACTTGGCCGACAAGAAAGTCCCGAGGGCCTTCTTCTGTTCGCCGAGAATCACCTTAAAACGCCAAGGTTCTGTCTTTTTGTGGTTGGGTGCCCAACGGGCGCATTCCAATACATCAAGCAGAGTTTCTTTATCGATGGGCGTATCGTTGTACTGTACAGGAAAGATCGAACGTCTTTTTTGAATCAGTTCAGCAACAGAGGTGATTTCTTTTTGCGGTTTCATCGGATTTCTTTGAAGGGGTTAAGCGGATACAAAAAAAGCCTCCCATTAGGAAAGCCTTTCATTGGTGTACCCATTCCTGGGTGACAACATAAACCCTTTACCGAAGCAAAGGATTTCAACACAACGGTACAAATATAGGGAGGAAAATGGCACCCAAAGCAGTTTTCGCCATTTTCTGCCAGCAGCCGTGGGAGTTTCGCATTTTGTGAACAAGTATTTTTTGGATTATTTCCAAGTTTTTGTCTTTTTTCCATATTTTAGCCCTCCTATTTTGACGCGATGACAAAGACTATTTTACACCTGGATCTGGACACTTTTTTTGTCTCTGTAGAACGCCTGATGAACCCGGAATTAAAGAATAAACCTCTGCTGGTTGGCGGGGTCAGTGATCGCGGTGTGGTGGCGGCCTGCAGCTACGAAACCCGGGGGTATGGTATTCACTCCGGCATGCCGATGAAGATGGCTCGTGAGCTCTGTCCCGAGGCCCGGGTGATCCGGGGTAATGCGGGTACCTACACCCAGCATTCCGATATGGTGACCGAGATCATCAAGGAAGATGTCCCTCTGTTTGAAAAGTCGAGTATCGATGAGTTCTACGCCGACCTCTCGGGCATGGACCGTTTCTTCGGTTGCTACAAATACGCCACCGAACTCCGACAACGCATCATACGCGAGACCGGTCTGCCCATTTCTTTTGGTTTATCGGTCAATAAAGTGGTCTCTAAGGTGGCCACCAACGAAGCCAAGCCCAATGACCAGATCAAAATCGATGCAGGTTTTGAAAAGCCCTTTCTGGCCCCTCTTTCTATTAAAAAGATCCCCATGGTGGGCGACA
>CAZLGZ010000056.1:0-1182 GCA_964558965.1 uncultured Flavobacteriaceae bacterium | reverse complement strand
ATGCAACGGGTCTTGGGTGCCCAGGGGAAGGTGATCTGGAAACGGGCCAACGGGGTCGACGACAGTCCGGTCATCCCCTTTTCGGAACGCAAATCCATTTCGAACGAGCGCACCTTTGACAGGGACACCATTGATGTGCACCGACTCAAAGGTATTTTAATCGCCATGACCGAAAACCTGGCCTACCAATTGAGGCGGGGCGAGAAGCTCACCGCCTGTGTGACGGTTAAAATCCGCTATGCCGATTTCAACACCTACTCCAAGCAAATGCGCATTCCCTATACCAGCGCAGATCACCTGCTTATTCCTAAAGTTCTCGGGCTTTTTAAAGCCCTTTACAACAAGCGGATGCTGGTGCGCCTGATCGGGGTGCGCTTTAGCCACCTGGTCACCGGCAACTACCAGATCAACCTCTTTGAAGACACCGAAGAGGCCCTGAACCTCTACCAGGCCCTGGACCACATCCGCAACCGCTATGGCGATCGCTCGGTGATTCGCGCCTCTGCCATGGGGGCAAAAACCATTGGCCGTATGTACAACCCCTTTAATGGTCAGCCCCCGACCGTACTCGCCCACCGCAAACAATGAGTCCATGTACCTGAACTGTCATACCTACTACAGCCTGCGCTATGGCACCTTCTCAGAATTGGATCTGTTGAAGCTGGCCCAGGAGAACCACATCCGTCAGTTGGTGCTTACCGACATCAACAACACCTCGGCCTGCCTGAACTTTATCCGGCGGGCACCCGAGTACGATGTCCGCCCTCTGGTGGGGATCGATTTCCGCAACGGAGTGACCCCGGCCTTTATCGGGATTGCCGCCAACAATCAGGGCTTCCAGGAACTCAATGAATTCCTGTCGGATCACCTGCACAACGAAAAGAGCTTTGAAGCCAAAGCCCCCTCTTTTGAAAACGCCTTTGTGGTCTATCCGTTTGAGACGGTCTTAAAGGAAGAGCTCTTCGAATTTAGCGATCGGGAATTCATCGGGATTTCGGTCCGGGACCTGCGGCGCCTTCCCTTCAGTCGGCTCATGCGCTTTAAAGAGAAATTGGTGGTGCAACAAGCAGTGAGTTTTCGGCACAAAAGAGACTACAACACTCACCGCCTGCTCCGGGCCATTGATAAAAATGTGCTCCTCAGCAAACTTCCCCCGGAAGAACAAGGCAGTGAAGACGAGAA
>CAZLGZ010000055.1:0-14334 GCA_964558965.1 uncultured Flavobacteriaceae bacterium | reverse complement strand
GCGATTTTCATGAGTTCGTTTTTTTAGAATGCTGATGCTTTGAGATCCAATCCTGTTGTTTCGGCCAAGCCGAACATCAGGTTCATGTTCTGTACAGCCTGTCCACTTGCACCTTTGAGCAGGTTGTCAATTACAGAGGTGATCAAAAGGTAGTCCCCGTGTTTGTGTACATGGAGCTGGCAGTTGTTGGTGTTCACGACAGACTTAAGACTGATCGGACGCCAAGCGATATGGGTAAAAGGGGCCGAGTGGTAGTACGCCTCAAAGAGATCCATTGCATCCTCTAAAACCAAAGAGGTACGGGTGTAGGCCGTCGCGTGAATACCCCTCGAAAAATTCCCACGATGCGGCAGGAAGAGCAGGTCTCCAATCCCCGATTTAGCCTGGGCCTTTTGCAAGGTTTCGCTGACCTCTCCCAGGTGCTGGTGGGTGAAAGCCTTGTAGGTCGAAAAGTTGTTGTCTCTCCAACTGAAGTGTGTGGTTTCGGATGGATTTTTACCGGCCCCAGTACTCCCGGTGGTAGCGTTGAGGTGCACGGATTCTGTCAATTCGCCAGCTTTGGCCAAGGGGAGTAAAGCCAACTGTAGGGCCGTGGCAAAACAACCTGGATTAGCCACATAATGGGCAGCAGTGATTTTGGAAGCCTGGTATTCCGGCAATCCATAGACAAAATGGTCCTTTTTAAAGGATGCGTCTTTCGCTAGTCGAAATTCATTGCTGAGGTCAATGACTTTAGCCCCGCTCAGCGCATGTTTTTTGAGGAATTCTCCAGAATGACCGTGACCCAGACACAAAAAGACGACATCCACCTCTTGAACATTTTGGGTCGTACTCAAGCTCGTTCTCCCAAGGAGATCCGGATGCAGTTCATGCAAGGGAGTACCCGCTTGGCTGTGGCTGTAGACAAAGGCAATTTTGGCCTCTGGATGTCCTAGTAATAATCTGATGAGTTCCCCGGCCGTGTAACCGGAGCCTCCTACAATTCCAACGCGTATCATAGGCTGTTTTGGTGTTGGTGAATTTTTCCGGCATTGGCCAGAATCTTGATGAATCCTTTCGCATCTTCTGCGCTCCAGGCCAGGTTTTTTTCGCCGTATTGGCCAAAGCTGGACTGCATGAGGTCATGCGCAGAGGACACTCCTAAGAGCTCAAAGCGGTAGGGGTGTAGGCTTAGGAATACTTTTCCGCTGACCGACTTTTGGCTGCTTTCTAGCAAGGCTTCAATATCGCGCATGACCGGGTCGAGGTATTGCCCTTCGTGCAGCAACATGCCGTAGACCTGGGCCATCTGTTGTTTGTGAAACTGTTGCCATTTGCTTTGAACATGTTTTTCGAGCAGTTCGTGGGCTTTGATAATAATCAGGGGGGCAGCGGCTTCAAAACCAACACGGCCTTTGATACCGATGATGGTGTCTCCGACATGGATGTCTCGCCCGATTGCATAGGCCGATGCCAGGTCATTGAGTTTTTCGATCAGGGCCACAGACTCTCCTTCTTCTCCGTTGAGGGAAGTGAGTTCCCCTTGGCTAAATCCCAATTCGATCTGCGCGCTTTCGGTCTGCTCGAGTGGGCTTGGATAGGCCGTCTCGGGCAAGGCCTCATGGGAGGTGAGGGTTTCGGCACCACCGACGGAGGTCCCCCATAGGCCCTGGTTAATCGAGTATTTGGATTTGCTCCAATCGAAATCGTAACCGGCCTGTTGTAAGGTGGCGATCTCTTCTTCTCTGCTCAGGCTTTGATCCCGGATCGGCGTGATGATCTCTAGTTCTGGGGCCAGCGTCTGAAAAATAAGATCAAAGCGAACCTGGTCGTTCCCGGCTCCAGTACTTCCATGGGCTATGGCATCTGCTCCGATGAGTTGGGCCTGTTCCACCAGAAGAAGGGCCTGCACGATGCGTTCTGCACTCACCGAAAGGGGGTAAGTGTTGTTTCTCAAGACATTTCCAAACACCAAAAAGCGGATCACTTTTTCATAGAAATAGTCTTTGGCCTCTAAGGCCTTAAAACTGCTCACCCCGAGGGCGAGGGCCTTTTGTTCCATGTCTTCGAGTTCTTGTGGTTTAAAGCCACCGGTATTGACACTCACCGCATGAACTTCGTGTTCTTGACTCAGGGTTAGAGCGCAGTAGGAGGTGTCTAATCCTCCACTATAAGCCAGAATTATCTTTTTCATCTTGGGCTGTATTTTTTTTCAGAAAGAGTTTCTTTTTGATTTCGATGAGGCGTTTAAAGGCCTTGTCTTTTGTTTTTTGGGCTTGTTGAGGTTTCTCCTTGGGATCGTAAAGCATGCCTGTACAGAGGCACATTTTCTTTTCTGTCCTAACCAGTACATCGTAGTTGCGACAGGTTTGGCATCCTTTCCAGAATTCAGGGTCTTCTGTGAGTTCCGAGAAGGTAACCGGACGGTATCCGAGGGAAGAGTTGAGTTTCATCACGGCAAGTCCGGTGGTGATTCCAAATATTTTGGCCTCCGGGTAGCGATCTCTTGAAAGATCGAAAACAGCTGATTTGAGTTGTCGGGCCAAACCCTGTCCGCGGTAAGCTGGTTGCACCAGCAAGCCCGAATTGGCTACATAATCCTTGTCGCCCCAGACTTCGATATAGCAGAAGCCGGCAAATTGGCCTTGATCTAAGGCAATGACCGCATCGCCTTTTTCCATTCGGGAGCGAATGTAGGCAGCACTTCGCTGAGCGATTCCTGTTCCCCTGACTTTGGCTGAGAGGGAGTAGGCTTCGCTGATTTCTTCTGCAAAAACGGTATGAGCAGGACCAGCAATTAGAATATCCACGCTTAAAATTTTAGGTAACTGAAATAAGGAGAAATGGAAAGGGAGACGGACACACCTGTCTCCAGAAATAGCGATACACCCCTAGGGGCGACGGCGGAAGCGACGCACAGGAGAAGTGGCTTGGAAAGCAAGACCGGTATGTAGAGCTGCGCTATTCATTGAGAAATAAAACTACAAAATTGCAGAAACCACCCCCTATTCGGGAATTATTTTTTCCAAAGTCGCAATTTGGGTTTTTTCAAATTCAGGAATTCGTAAACAAAAAGCCCAATAACTAGAAAGTATTCAATGCTTAAAAGCGTGGTAGACTCCGAAAAGTCTTCTCTGGCATAGGCGGCGTAAGAGAGAATCACCAAAGCAGACCAGCCGATGGGGAAGCGGTAAGAAGTGAAACTTCCCAAGAAGACCAAGAAGCAGAGGTACCAAGGATGGACCGTCGTAGAAATGAAAAAGTAGAAACTCAAGAGGTAGAGGCAGGAGCGAATGAGTACGGGCATTTCTTCGTTCTTGCGCAATAAGGCGAGGAGCAAGGCCAGCACTATGGTTGCTACAGGTACCCATTGACCGTAGACCTTAATGAATTTCCAGGCCGGAAGGTCGCTGTTTTGGGTCACCCAGTACTCTACAAAACTGTACAAACCGGCATTGAACCGGAAGTTGCCAAACCACAGACTGATGGTTTCCTGATAATGTTCAAGGAACTCTGCGCTGTAAAGAGGCAGTAGACTTAACAGAACAAACCCACCGATAAAGGTATAGAACCAAATGAGGCGCTTAGGTTTAAAGTACCGCAGCCAGAGTGGCATAAACAGTAAGGGCACCAGTTTGAGACTGATGGAAGAAGCGTAGGCTAGACTGCCTCGTATCCAGTGACTGCTTTGAATACTGTAAAGAGCCAGGCAAAAGAAAAAGATCATAATACCCTCGAAGTGGAGGTTTCCACTGAGCTCCATGATCACCAGTGGATTCAAAAAGTACCAAAATGCCTGGTAGGGAGCGATATTCAAAAGCCGAAGCAGTTTACGACCAAAGTAAAGCGTACCGATATCAGCTCCTAAAATCAGGATCCGCATCGCGATGATGGAGCCCCAATAGGTCTTACCTCCCAAGGCGACGGACAGCGCAAAAATGAGCTGGTTCAGCGGGGGGTAATTGCTGAAGTGTTTGGCGCTGAGGGTACCCATTCCTTCATAGAGCTCTTGGGCCATCGGCAATTGAAAATCCGGCATGGCCATCAATTCATTAGGGGAGAATTGGTAAGGACTATAGCCTTCCCAGATCAACAGACCGTCCCAGATAAAGCGGTAAAAGTCTTGTGAAAGGAAAGGATCCGCGCAAAGAAAGAGCAATCGGAAACCAATACCCAAGCTCAGCAAGAAGCGAAAATTGAGTTTTTCGCGCTGGATAAAGTAGAGGTAAGCTGCAAAGAGAATTCCAAAACTAGCCCACAGCATTAGGGTTTGTTCTCGCTCCAGAGCATAGGCCTGAAAAGCGTATACCAAGGCGCTGACAAGGCCAAGGCCCAGGGCCACTCGGTGCAGCTTCCAAAACGCAGACATGGTTTATGCCTTAGAAGTCAGGGAATTGAAAAACACAAAGGAGAAACCGAGGAACAACATCAAGTGGAACGGAAACAATCCGTAGTCGTTCAAAGGCACAGCACTGTACATTCCAAAGAGGAAGTAGATCATCAAGGCAAACTCCAATATCATATTCGGAGAGAGCTTTTTAGCCAAGTACTTGTTGCCTTTCCAGCTGTCTTTCAGGTTGTTGATATTGAACTTTGGTGTACGGACAAATTCACTTCTCTTCCCCAAATGACCTTCCAATACAGCAACGGTGTTGTGCAAAGAGAAGCCCAAGGCAACGGAAAAGAAAGAGAAAAAGAGTTTGATGTAGTCGATAAAGTTGTCAAAACCACTTCCTTGAATGCTCTTATAGGTAAACCAATAACATACAAAGAGAATAATGGTACTTACGATAAAGAAGCTGGTCACTTCAAAAACCCATCCCAGGTGACCGTAAATATTTTTGATATAGAGCATCGGAATACTCAAAATCGACACAATGAAGACGCAGAGGAACATGGAGCTGTTCAACAGGTGCAT
This sequence comes from uncultured Flavobacteriaceae bacterium, assembly GCA_964558965.1. GTDB lineage: Bacteria > Bacteroidota > Bacteroidia > Flavobacteriales > Flavobacteriaceae > Aureicoccus. Next base: position 9,437 of record CAZLGZ010000055.1, on the reverse strand, counting down.
CACCCCATGGAATTTGGTCTTGAACGGAATATTTTTAGCGCTTAATACGCTCATAACCGTTTTGCGGAAGTTTTCGGCCCCTCCTTTGTTCCAACGGAATTGTTGTGAACGGGCGGCGCTGATCACGACCGGTAATTCAGCAGGGGTTTCCACATCTTCCAGGTACTTGAACTTCCAGTTCTTCAACTGGGCTCTGTAGCTCAGGTCCAAATCCTCGGTCAGGGTATCTCCTTCCCAGTTTCCGGCATCCAGAATACACTCTTTTCTCCAGATACCTGCTGTACCGTTGAAGTTGATAAAGTGTCCTTTCGAATTTCTTCCAACCTGTTCTAAGGTGAAGTGAGCATCCAAGGCAAACGCCTGAATTTGGGTCAATAAGGAGTAATCGCGGTTGATGTGCCCCCAACGGGTTTGCACTACTCCGATTTCTTGATCCTTGAAGTAGGGTACCGTCTTTTTGAGCCAATCCGACTCTGGAAGAAAGTCAGCATCAAAAATGGCGATGAATTCTCCTTTGGCGAATTCCAATCCTTCTTTGAGGGCTCCGGCCTTAAATCCTTCGCGGTTGGTTCTGCGAATATGTTGGATATCAAGTCCTGTCTTTTGCAGTTCAGCCACCTGAGCTGCCGTCGTTTCTACAGAATCATCGGTAGAATCGTCCAAGACTTGAATTTCTAATTTGCTTTTGGGGTACTCGAGCTGGGCAATGTTGTCCAGGAGTCTTTCCATCACGTACTTCTCGTTGTAGATTGGAAGTTGGATGGTTACATAAGGAATCTCCTTTGGGTCCATAAGATTGAACTTAGGAGCCTCCTCGTTTTGTTTTTTATACCCCAGATAGTTGACCAAGAGGTTCAACTGAGCCAAGCTGTACATAAAGATGAGCAGCAGGGCTGAGGTATAAATAACGATAATGATAATAGCTAGCGATAGTCCCATAGTGCTTAGTATATACCATACCGGAAAATCCACCCTAGGATTTTCACGCCCGCAAATATAGTACCTTTTACTGTACCGGACACTTTAGAAACACCAATTCTTTGTTTGTAACGCACTGGTACTTCGGTATATGCTAATTTGTGGCGTAAAGCCTTGAGTTGCATCTCTACGGTCCAGCCGTAAGTTTTGTCTTGCATTTTAAGCTCCAGAAGCCGAGGGTATCGGATAGCACGAAATGGGCCCAGGTCAGTGAATCGGGCACCGTAGAGCAATTTCATCAAGCCCGTTGCCAAGGCATTTCCGAAGACCTGTTGGGGGGTCATCGAACCGGGTTCCCGAAGGGATTTAACCCGCGCACCCACCACAAAATCTACTTTTCCATCCAAGATCGGTTGAAGCAAATCATTCATGTCTTCAGGATAGTCGCTGTAATCCCCGTCTAAAAAGACCAAAATATCGGGTTCGGGATCGCTTGTATTAAGGTATTCCATACCCTTTAAACAGGCATAACCATAGCCTTTTTCCGGCTGATGAAGCACAGTCGCTCCGCCATTGCGGGCATTCTCCGCTGTTTGGTCTGTAGAGGCGTTGTCGACTACAATGACCTCCTGAACATAGTCGGGGATCTCTTCCAGTACTTTGCCAATCGAATCCGCTTCGTTAAAAGCGGGAATGATCACTTTGATCAAAGGTGTTTCCAGGGCTGTTTATTTTTGGTTGACCAACTGCATCAAATCAACATCATTGCCCAAAAGTACCTGTTGGCTGTCAATTCTTCCTTTTAGTGGCCCATTTTCTAGTTTGAGAACTCCTCGAGGACAAACGGCTGAACAAATTCCGCATCCGACACAGCTCGATCGGACGATGTTTTCGCCTTTCTGAGCGTAGGCACGAACATCAATCCCCATTTCGCAGTAGGTAGAACAGTTTCCGCAAGAGATACACTGTCCGCCATTGGTTGTAATTCGAAATCTGGAGAAAAGACGTTGTTGGAAGCCTAAGATGGCCGCCATAGGGCATCCAAAACGACACCATACGCGGTTACCCAGTACAGGATAAAAGCCGGTTCCAATAACCCCAGAAAAGATGCTTCCAATCAGGAAGGAGTAGTTCTTTCGCAAGGTTCCGGACTTAAACAAAAAGATATGACCTTCTTCGCTGTACAAATGCATTCCGACAAGCGCAATGATGATCACAAAATACCCGATGGCACCGTATTGAGCATCCTTGGCCAGTTGCTTGCGTTTAAAGAGCATCGCCCAGCCAAAGACCAGGGTCAGCAAACCAACCACCCCATACAAAAAGGTGCTCTTGGTCAGCCAGTATTTACTGGTATCGTGTCCGAGGTAAGAGTACACCACGGCTGTTGTGGTAAGGGTCACAAAGACCAGTACACTGTGAATGACCCAACGCTCGATGTTCCAGGCCTTCACACTCTTATCACTGAGTTGGCGGAAAGAATCTCCGGCGGTTTCCGCTAAACCTCCACAACCGCAAACCCAGGAGCAGTACCAGCGTTTCCCAAAATAGAAGGTAAGGATAGGCGAGATGATAAAGACCGAAGCGACTCCAAAAATCAGGAGGGCCAAACCGATATCCCCTGAACTGATGAAGCTTTTGACACGGTAAGCTTCAAAATTGTAGTAGTTGAGTGGCCAAATATTTTTGAGGTCGTAATAGGGTAAATTCAGTTTATCCCCATTGAGACGGGCCATGAATTCCGGAATCAAAAAGGCAAAGGCTGTCTGAAAAAACATGACACTGATGGTGCGGATGATTTCGTAGCGGTTGTGGCGGTATTTCCACAAAAACTTGATTCCAAAGGCGAGTATGGCGACGGTGTATAAAGCTCCATAAACAAACCATTGGCTCGCTGGATTTCCGCTCAGTAGTTTACTCAGGGGATCAAAGAGCGCAATCACTCCTGTATTGTCACCTTTTTCAGCAAGACCCAGGTATTCCGGATAAAAATAGAGCACGATATAAAAACCGGTGAGCGCGACCCCGGCCATCCAGCCCCAAAAGCCCTGGCTCGAAATCGACTTGAACCAAACCCCATCGTTTTTTATCCCTTTGTGTTTGCCGGCGTAGGCGCTGTAAGAATACCATATGATGCCGGCACTGATGGCGAGTAAGGAAGCGCTTAACCACCAACCGGATGCGGGAAATTCAACATTGAAGGCAGCTAGCACTAAAATAAAGAGACCTGACATGCCAAGAAAACTCGCCAGTTTTTGGGTGGTGGTCATTTGTTTTGGGGGTTGCCCCGTCAGGGCCATACTTCTTTCGTACGTACTCATGGGTTATAGGGATTGAAAGATGCGTTTAAGACTTTTTTTCTTTGGAGTCAAAGACTCTCCTGTATGCTCGCTAAAGGCGTGAAGGATGTCCTTTTCGTAGGTCCGGAAGAATTCCGGATCAAAATTGGCGTCTGCCAGGTGAGTCATTACATACTTGACTTCTTGTCCTTCGGTTAACCAGCGATCAAAGAGTTCGTGCCGCATGCGGATGCCGAAGGTGTTGATGCCTAAGAAGGCCTGGGAGTCTTTATCGTAGGCGACCGTTAGGCAAATTTTTTCTTGCGGATGTCTCCAGTGGAATTGGGCTTCGTTTTCTTTTCGACCTCGTGCGCCGAAGACCCATCCATAGGTTTGGTATTCGATGTCCAGGAATTTGGCTGAATTGAACCAGTGCCCAGGTTTGTATTCGATTCGGTTCCCACACAGGGTTTGTGCCAGGGTTTCCCCCATCATGCGTCCCGTATACCAGACCGCTTCGATAGGACGGCGGTTGCCAATGGCTTCGTGTTGTTCCGCACAGTCACCTATGGCGTAAACGTCTTTTACATTGGTTTCTAAAAAGCGGTTCACTTTGACGCCGCGCCCGAGCTCAATGCCGGAATCCTTTAAAAAATCCACGTTTGGACTGACCCCGGCCGTTAGCCCCACAAATTGGCAGGGCAGTTCTTCCCCGGTTTCTTCAATGATGATGGATTTTACTCGACCGTTTTCATCTGCCTTGATTTCCTTCAAATTGGTCGCCAATCGAAGATCGATATGGTGTTCGGTGATGTGTTCGTTAATCATCTGGGACTCTCCTTCGGGTAAAACTCCATTCCAAAAACTGCTTTCCCGAACCAGAAAAGTAACAGGGATGTCTCGACTCCGCAGCATTTCGGCCAATTCGATTCCGATCAATCCACCACCGACAATGACGGCCCGTTGACACACTTTTTTGTTGGGGGCATTGATCTCCAGAAGATCGAGGTCTTGTTTAGAATAAAGGCCCTGAACTCCGTGCAGGTCTTGCCCGGGCCAGCCGAACTTATTGGGTTTGGATCCCGTTGCAATGACCAGTTTGTCGTAGCTAAATTGCCTGCTACCGTCCAAGTGAAGGAGTTTGTTTTTAGTATCGACCCGGTTGACAAAACCGCGGACTAATTCGATACGGTTTTTGGCCCAAAAGTGATTTTCGTAAGGTTGGGTGTGTTCAAACTTCATATGGCCCATGTATACATACATGAGGGCCGTTCTGGAAAAAAAGTAATCGGTTTCTGCAGAGATAATGGTGATACGCTTATCGGAGAGTTTCCGAATATGGCGGGCTGCAGTTACACCTGAAATCCCATTTCCAATGATGACGATGTGCTCCATTGTACTGGTTTGTTGTGAAAGTTCGGTCGCTCCTAAAGATAGAACCTTAAGCAAATTATATTATTTAGAAGGAATTTAAATTGGAAAGGAGTCGTTTTTGATTTAACACCCCCTTTGCGATATCGCCGGTTGTGATTGCCTAATTTTAGAGCAACCAATCCCTTAGTGACATGCGTCTAGCCCTCTTGTTTTGTTTCCTTTTAGTGGTCTCCTGTAAGTCCCAGGCCATTCAAAAAATGAATGGAGTCAGTTTTGTGGCATCGCGTCAAGCGGTTTCAGATGAGCAGGTTAAGCCTGTACAAGCGATCGCGGCCAATTATGCGGCGATCATGCCTTTTGGTTTTGTTCGCAGTCTGGATCACCCGGAATTAGTCTTTGATTCAGAACGTCAGTGGTATGGCGAAACGAGAAAAGGGGCCAAACAATACATAGAGACCCTACAAAAGCAGGGGATTCAGGTCATGCTTAAACCTCAAATTTGGGTCTGGAGAGGAGAGTTTACCGGAGACCTCAAAATGAAATCCGATAGTGACTGGAAGAGCTTTGAAGAGGGTTACCGATCCTTCGCTATGACCTATGCCCGCTTAGCGGAAGAAACAGGTGTTCCGGTCTACTGTATAGGAACAGAATTGGAAGAGTTCGTTCTGGCGAGACCGGCCTTTTGGACGAGTCTTATTCAGGAGATTCGAAAGGTATACAAAGGGAAGTTGACTTATGCCGCCAATTGGGACGAGTACGGAAGGGATCCTTTCTGGAAAGAACTCGACTACATTGGGATCGACGCCTACTTTCCGCTATCGGAAGAAAGAAATCCGGGAGAAGTGGTGCTGAAAGAGGGCTGGCAGAAATGGAAAAAAGAAATTGCAGCGCTGAGCAATTCTACAGGAAAACCGGTGATTTTTACCGAATACGGCTACCGCAGTATGGATTTTACAGCCAAAAAGCCTTGGCTGGTAGACCGCAATCAGGAACGGGTAAATTTGGAAGCTCAGGCCTTGGCTACCCGGGTACTCATCGAAGAATTTTGGCCAGAAAATTGGTTTGCCGGCGGCTTTGTTTGGAAGTGGTTTATCCACCACGATCGCTCTGGAGGCAAGGAAGACAACCGCTTTACTCCTCAAAACAAGCCGGCAGAGCAGATTCTACAGGAATACTACCAAATGTATGCTTCAGAAAAACAGAAGTAGCAGTAAATCAGGTTATTAGGGAATTTTTAACGCCCCTTGTTGCCTATTAAGTTTTGGATGCAACAAGTATTTTTTCTTTATTTGCCTCTGCGCCCCACGCAAAATCTTACGTATGTTCAAAAAACTACTCTCAGTTCTTGGGATCTGTATTCCCATGGTTTTTGTGAGTGCTCAGGAAGATTATGCCGTGGTGGAAGCCCAGCCAGGGGATGGAATCTTTTCTATACTTCGCAAACAAGGTTTGAACCCTGGAAAGTACTACGGAGAATTTCTGGAACTCAACCAAGATAAACTCGTTAACGGAAGCAATTTAAAACTCGGAGAAGAGTACAAAGTGCCTTTGACTGAAGACTCTTTCAAGCAAACGGTGGTCAAGGTTCAAGCCAAGGATTCTTTGGAACAACCTCTTTTTGACAAAGAGTTGGCCGAAATCAATCCCATCAGCAATAAACTCTCCGAAGCGGTGATCTACCTGATTGCAGGGAATGATTTGCGCAACGCCTCCGATTCGATCCGAAGCCTTTCAAAAGAAATAACAGAGCGTTTAGCCCGCGAACTCATGATTCACGGAGCACAAGTCTACCTGATCGAAAGTGATAAAATTCTGGAACCGGACCCTGTTGTGATCAGCGGCTTGCCGGAAGACAAAAAACTCGAAGCGCCCATGGCTTCTTTCGCTCAGATGGAAGAGTATGTGGACTTGATCAATAAGCGCTATGTAAAGCATTGGGGGAAGTACCAACGCTTGATCATCACAAGAGTAGAGGAAGTGGTTGAACGCCCGTCCTGGGAAGTGTCCATCTTCCACCAAGAAAACAATGGGGAAAGCAAACAAATTGCCGAAAATCTTCAGGAGCTGTTCCGGGACCAAAGTGCGAAGAGCCAGGCGATAAGCCGTTACACAGAAGTCTTTAAGCACCACAATAACCTTTATCTAGCCAAAAACAGTTTACCCGCTGTTACCCTGATTGATATCGGAAAGCGCGAAACACCTGAACTCATCGACCGTATTTCTTTGAAAGGAAATTATACGGACTTGAGTAGTTTGATCGCTAAAGGAGTAATGCTGGATTACGCTCAGCTGCAGCTAGACGACTAAATCTTCCTTCGCTTGGATGTGGCGTTGGTAATGCGCTGCGAGCTCTTCGGGAGAATGCCCGAGGTAGTATTTGAGGTGAATCAGGCCAAAATGGGTCTGTAGGTAAAGCCAACCCACATTTTTGTATTTGCGACTGGAGGTAATCAAGGTCGCCGGTAGTACTTTAAACTTACCTTTTTTATAAATACGGCGGATGAACTCACTGTCTTCGTAAATGGTGTAGGCTTCATCAAAGCCTTGGAGTTCTTCAAAGAAAGATTTTGTGATAAAGAGGGATTGGTCCCCGCCTCGGCAAATCGGGTGATTAAATCGGCTCATCCAGGCAAATCCCTGCAGGATCCAAGGTGCTCGATCAAACTGCATTCGAAAACAGCCCGCAAGTCGGTCTGAATGGATGGCCTTGCGGATCTTTTGATCAAAGTGATAGGGCAATTGACTGTCGGCATGAACAAAGTAAAGGATGTCTCCGGAGGCTTCTCGGGCCCCTGCATTCATTTGATGAGCCCTGCCTTTTTCGGAACAAACCAATTTTACGCCTCTGTTTTGAGCGATTTGTCGAGTTTGATCTGAACTTCCCCCGTCGATGACCAGAATTTCTAAATGATCAAAAGAAAAGGCCTGCTCCTCAATATTATCAAGGAGTAGGCCCAAAGTTTTTTCTTCATTCCAACAGGGAATGAGAAGGCTTAACAGCATCCGCCTCCGTTGTAATGCCAGGTGCTTTCGCTGACGTGAATTTGATCACTTGCCGCTGCCAAAGCCGCCGCCGTTTTATCGCAGACTGCCAAAGGCATATTTTGGGTAAGAACGTGACCATTCTTATCGTCAAAGTATTCTTCGTCTCCGAAGTAGATGGCTGTCTTTCCTGTAAATACACAAGGTCCGTCAGCAGGCATTGGGTCTTTGATGGCGGCTACTTCTACAGATTCTATATAGAGTAATTCGTCCGTCGGGTAGTGGTTCGGAGTTAAAACACGGTAAGATCTCCTGCCTCGAATTTCGATGGTCCCGAAACCAGCGTCTGTCAAAACCTTGATGTAGTCTTTTAGAGGGATACTTCCGCTCAAACAGAGCGCCCGCAGTCGATCGTCGTTTCGAAGAGTTTCGTTCATGGGTTGTTCGCAGATGGGATCACTCATGACCAGTCGCCCGTGAGGCTTGAGTACGCGGTACATTTCGGCTACTGCTTTTTTCAAATCCTCCATTTTAAAAATGTTGAACAAGCAGTTTTGGGCGGCTACATCCACGCTTTGGTCTTCGATGGGCAGGCTAAGGGCATCCCCTTTTCGAAGCTCCACGAAATCGCTTTGGAACCAGTCGTTTTCTTCTTCGGCAACTTTGAAATTATTTCTGGAGGCTTCCAGCATCTCGGGAACGGCGTCTACACCGATCACTCCTCCTTTTTGTCTGGAGAAATAAGAGAACTGAAGTAATTCCATTCCTCCTCCAACTCCGACATAGAGTACTTTGGGGTTATTCACCAAGTCCTGAGCCGATACGGTACTCCCGCATCCGTAGTTCATTTCTTGCATGATTTTGGGGATCGATAGCCCCGGGAACTGCCAGATGGGGTTGGTGGTGCAGCAGAGTCCTACATCGGGGGTAATGGCTGCTTCTTTATACAGCTCTTCGGTGGCACCTAAATAACTCATAGTCGTTTAATTAAAGATTTAAATAATTGGATCATCTTGGGTTCTGCCTTTTGAGCGATTTCAATAATTTCCTGAATATCAATCGCTTGGAGGTTGTCAGGATCGCACTCATCGGTCAAAACACTGATGGCTACAATAGGTAGTCGTAAATGATTGGCAACAATTACTTCTGGAACCGTACTCATTCCAACAGCGTCCGCTCCCAGGGTTTTGATCATTCGGTATTCGGCTCGTGTTTCGAGCTGAGGTCCAACCACGGAAGCGTATACCCCTTCGTGTAAAGTGATTTGCTCTTTCCGGGCTGTTTCCAAGAGGATTTCACGCATCTTTACGTCATAGGGTTCCCGCATATCCACAAAGCGGTCTCCAAATTCAGCCACATTTTTAAAGGCCAGAGGAGATCCTCCTTGCAGGTTGATGTGGTCTTCAATAAGCATCAGATCCCCTTTGCTAAAATCGAGGTTGACAGCTCCAGCCGCATTGGATATCAGCAAATGCCCAATACCTAATTGTTTCATGACCCGAATGGGGTAGGTGATGTCTTGAAAGCCGTAGCCCTCATAGAGGTGAAATCGGCCTTGCATGACCACGACCTTTTTGTCTTCGATTTCGCCGTAGATCAATTTTCCAGAATGAAACTCAACTGTGGCCAAAGGAAAGTAAGGGATGTGGTTGTAGTGGGCCACTACAGGGTTTTCTATAGCGTCAGCGAGCTGGCCTAGACCCGTTCCCAGGACAATCCCAATTTCAGGCTTGTCAAAGCCCTTTTTAATCAAATAGTCAACCGTTTCGTCCAGTTGTTGTTGCGTCATTCTTTTAAGTGTTTTAAGAAAGGCTCAAAGGCCTTGATATCTTTGATGTCTTCGTAATAATCCACATCGTTGCGGGTGGGCAAGAGGGTGTATCC
>CAZLGZ010000054.1:0-14564 GCA_964558965.1 uncultured Flavobacteriaceae bacterium | reverse complement strand
TCTCTTCGCGAACAGCCCGAATACCTCGAAAAGGCCATCCTGTATTTTCAGGCCAAATGGCCCAGCGTCCTTCCCGAAATCTATGATGACTGCCTTCGAAATTCGGTTGGCGCCAGGAATGATCTACCACAGTGGTACCTGCTCGAAGAAGATGGCAAGACCATTGGCTGTGCAGGGCTGATCACCAATGACTTTATCAGTCGAGGGGATCTGTATCCATGGCTATGCGCCCTCTTTGTAGAAGAAGAGCACCGTGGTCAGCGACTTAGCGAGCTGCTAATTGAAAGAGCCAAGGCCGATACCAAGTCCTTTGGTTTTAGTCACCTCTACCTGTCGACCTCTCATGTGGGGCTCTATGAAAAGATGGGGTTCACCTATATCGGTGATGGTTACCACCCTTGGGAAGAAACATCCCGCATTTACGAAATCGAACTGTAATCTATTGATTCAACCACTTTCTGAAATCGGCCGATCGGGGTCGACTCACCAGGAATTCCTTTTCTTTTCCGTTTTTCATTTCCAGAAGAAGGCGGTTATTGAAGTAGGGATGAATCTTTAAAATCGCATCCCGAGACACGAGCTGTCCTCTGTTGATTTGATAAAAATCCGATGGAGAAAGGCTGGCGAAAAGCTCTTCAATGGTTTCGTCTATAATGAAACGACGTTCAGAAGTCATTCCAAAGGTGATACTCTCTTCAGAATAGGCATAGAGCAGTTCATCAACACCCACTTGGACCATACTTTTACCTTCCCTGGCCAAAATCCCCTTCCTTTTTTGGGGCGATTGCAGACTTTTCAATAGTTCCTGCAAGACGTTTTGATCTGGTTGCAGTTCCTGGGGCTGCGCCCTTTCGAACTTCTCAATGGCCCCCTTGAGCTCCTCTTTCTTGATGGGTTTTAGTAAATAATCAACACTATTGACCTTAAAAGCCCGCAAAGCGTATTCGTCAAAAGCCGTGGTGAAAATGATCGGGGCCTCGGTTTGAATCGCTCCAAAGATTTCAAAACTGATCCCGTCAGCCAATTGAACATCCATAAAGACCAAATCGGGATCAGGGTTCTCCCGGAACCAGGTCAGCGCATCTTCAACCGTATCCAGTATACCCAAGAGTTCATAGTCAAAGTTCACCTCTTTTAACAGGCCTTGCAACTGACTTGCCGCGCGAATTTCATCCTCTACAATGAGTACTTTCATGACGTTTCTTTTGTTAATGAAAGCAAGGGGACTTCTACGCGAAATACACCCTCTTGATCAGTGATTAAAACCGCTTGATCACCCAGTAAATTATAGCGTTGACGTAAATTCTTTAAGCCGAGTTTAGTGGAAGAAATCTGTGTGGATTTGGTTTGAATTTTATTCTCAACCACCAAGGTATTCTCCTCTACAAGTACCCGAACGACCAAAGGTTTTGATTTGGATACTACATTGTGCTTGATCGCATTCTCGATGAGCAATTGAATACTGGTCGGCACCACCAACTGCCCTCTTTGCTTAAACTCTCCCCAATCCAACTGCAGGTTATTTCCAAAGCGTTCCTGCTGGATGTGTACATAGGCCTTGGCAAATTCAATCTCGTCTTCCAGTGGGATCAGGTTCTGTTTTCCGGTTTGCAATACGAAACGATAAACCTCAGCCAATTTATCGACGAAGGTCTTGGCTTCTGCCTTGGTGTTATGATCGATAATATCCCGAAGGGTATTGAGGCTATTGAAGAAAAAGTGCGGCTGTGACTGGTTCCGCAAGGCATCCAACTGGGCCTGAACCGCAGCGCGCTTGCTTTCTTCCTCCCGGACAATGGATTTTTTTAGGCGCAGGTAATAAAAGACCGCTTCGTAAATCGCCATGGTCATGGTACTGATCAAAATGACAGGAATTTGCACCTTGTAACGCATGGGGTAATTGAAATTTCCACCCAATAACTTTTCGAGAGTGGAACCGCCTATATAATCAACAGCAACCACGGTCACTACTATCGACAGGAAGAACAGGGATATCCTTTTTGTATCGTCTTCCATATTCGGGAACCTCTTTCGGAGCTGAATCAGGACCCAGCGCAAGATGATCCAGTCGACGGTCGCAAAGAACAAAGAAATGCTCCAACTGATAACCGCCCATTTGAGAGGGTAATTGAAAAAAGAGTTGCTGAATAAAAGGTCGGTTACAAAACTCAGGATCAGGATGCCGATCACCATAAAGCGTAGATCGTCAAACCCCAGGTAATGAATTCGTTTTTGTTTATTCAGCAACATCTTATTCTAAAAGGTCAAAAAAGGCAGGGCTTGTTTGGCTTGCCAGAAGGTGTATCCGATAAAGCCTCCGTAGAGCAAAGCAAAGACCACAACCCCTATCAATTGCAGGGACTTTGGGCTTTTGGCTTTGACCAACCCCAAAGCGAATAACGGTATAATTTGAATGGCATGCAATCCAAAGAAGTGGGCTACCCGCAGATCTCCCGCTATGGTGCTCCAATTCAAAATTGGCAGGCCTTCTCCTCCATCGGCAACCCCAACATTGTGGGCCATTTGCCCAATCATTCGGCCTCCGACCCAACTCCCAAACAGGACCAAAAGCCATCCTAAAAAGATTCCCCATTGTACTGCTTGGGGAGTATTCATTTTTTTGCGCAAAGTATCAAAGGCAAAAAGAACCATCAATAACACATTGATTCCGATCAAAAGTCCCATCAGGGCAAAGAGAATTCCATCAAAGGCAGAATCCTGATTGTAGTGGGATTTTACCCCTCGGGCTCCCTGGTAAACGATGATCCCAATTTCGATGAGCAAGGTGATCGATACAATGTTGCGAAGCACGTGTTTCTTGCGGTTCGAATAAGGATAAAAGTTAATCAGATAACCCACCGTCAAGATGTAAATCGCTCCAGAAAGACAAAACTTCAACGGTTTAATCCAAACGTTGATGCCCATCAATTCTCGTTCGTCTATAAAAATCCCAACCGCTGCCGCCAAAGCTCCCACCAAGTGAATCATCACCACGGCATATAAAAAGGGACTGTTTTTGCGTACGGTCTGAAGTACAGGTACATGAGTATACGTTTCCATTAGTTCTCCTTTTTAAAGCTTCGAATAAGAGAAAACAGAAGAAAGCCCACGGGGCCAAACATAAAGGTCCCGAATAAACAAGGCGCCATAAGTACCGGATGAATCCCCAGAGTACGGTTCTTTTGAACCATCCACATTCCGACTAAAAGATCAAAAGCGAGGTAGTGTATCCACCCTGCTAAAACGGCGTCTTTTTCGGTAAATAAGCTCATTACAGAATCCAATGTTCCAAAGTCGAAGTTGGCCCCACCCTGCAAGGAGATTCCGATATAGGTCGCGTAGACCAACGAAAGTAAAAGCGGAAGGACCCGGTAATCCACAAGGAAGCGGGTCACCTTCCACTTCGGTAGCACGATCATCAGCAGCCACATGGGCAAAACACTGGTGCCGGCGATAGAAAATACAGTATCAGCTGTCATGTTTTTTGATTTTTGGTTGACCCAAATATGCTTTCAACTCCTTGATTTACAGAATAGATTCTGTTGAATTGTCTTTTTAAGCACTTGAATTGCCGATCAAAAGTGAAATTGAACTAAAATTTCGGTTGACTTAACAAAAAATAACAGCCCGGAGCAGGACAAATCATTTTTGTTTAAGTATTTTTATTTTTTCTTAAACACGTTGATTTTATGTTCGGATTATTCAAGAAAAAATCAGAAAAAGAAAAGCTGCAAGAGCAGTACCAGAAGCTCATGAAGGAGGCGCATGCCCTTTCCACATCCAACCGCAAACTAAGCGATCAGAAGGTTTTTGAGGCCGAAGAAATCATGAAAAAACTGGATGCTCTGGACTAAGAGCTAATTAGATGAGTAAAAAGAAAAAACCAGATAACGTCGTCTTTGACGAGGAGACCCAGCGGTACGACGCGGCTTTAAAACCCTATGCTACCAATGTCGGGGCGCCTAAAATTGAGGCCACCGACTCTTTGGCCTGGAAAAAACGCAGCATACACAAGGTCAACCAAAAGATGCAAACCCAGTACCTGGAACTCAAAGCCCAGTACGATAAGATGATGGAAGAATTTGAGCACAACAAACTCCTTTTTGGAGCGAAGTTCGCGTTCGAGCCCATTGTTGGCCAGGTCTACCACCTCTACAAACGAGAAAATGGAGAATCCTTTTTGTCCTTGATCGAGCCTGAGTACTGCAACTTTGATTTTTTGGGCAGCTTTTACCTGAATGCGGAGTTGATCTGGAAAAAAGTAAATCAAGATGGCGGAACAGACCTCCTTTACTGAGCGCGAACTGGATCGCATCATAGAAATGGCCTGGGAGGACCGAACCCCCTTTGAGGCGATCAAATTTCAATTTGGATTACCCGAAAAGGACGTGATCCGCTTGATGCGAAGAGAACTGAAAACTTCCAGCTTTAAGCGCTGGCGCAAGCGGGTCAACAGCGGGGTCAGTCAAAAGCACCTCAAAAAAAGAAATCCCGACATCAACCGCTTTCGATGCTCGCGACAACGCGCCATCACCGGAAACAAAATCAGCAAACGACGATGAACGACCTCTTTGACAACGAGATTAGTGCCTTCCCTACGACCTACGAAGACATACTGTACCGTATGAAGCAGGTACAGCCGATCAAGTATGGGAAGACCCGAAACTTCCTCAATGGGGCGGTCACCTATCTTTCGCCCTATATTTCCCGGGGTGTCATTTCCACCAAGCAGGTCTTTGACTTTGTACGGGAAGAAACACCCTATTCCCTCAGCAGTATGGAAAAATTCATTCAGGAATTAGCCTGGAGGGATTACTGGCAACAGGTACAAAAAGCGAAAGGAGAGGCCATTAACCAAGACCTGAAAAACATTCAGGAACCCATAGCCCATACGGCCATGCCCATCTCCGTCGGGCAGGCAAAAACCGGAATTGAGGCTATTGATCGGGGAATCGAAAACCTCCACAAAACCGGGTATATGCACAATCACTTGCGCATGTACACCGCGTCGATTTGCTGCAATATGGGCCAAAGCCATTGGAAAACACCGGCCAAGTGGATGTACTACCACCTCCTCGATGGCGATTGGGCCAGCAACGCCCTCAGCTGGCAATGGGTCGCCGGAGCAAACAGCAACAAAAAATACTATGCCAACCAAGAAAACATCAACAAATACTGCTTTACCAAACAAAGGGGAAGCTTTTTAGACGTATCCTACCAGGACTTTCCGGAGATGCCTGTGCCTGAAGTTCTCAAGGAAGCCGCAATGCCCGAACTCAAAACCCCTTTGCCAGAAAGCGATACCCTGGAGATTCACCAAGAGGTGCCCACCTATGTGTACAACTTCTACAACCTGGACCCCCGATGGGACCAAGAGGAAGACGCCAACCGGGTGCTTTTACTTGAACCCGAACATTTTGAAGCCTATCCGATCTCACAGAACTCGGTGGACTTCATGCTGGGACTGGGCAAAAACATCAAAGGCCTACAGGTTTTTGTTGGTTCCTTTAGCCAACTGCAGCAACACTGCGGTGCCTCCGAAATCCATTTTAAAGAACATCCCTTTAACGAGCACTACAGAGGAATCGAGCACGAACGGGATTGGATGTTTAACGTAGAGGGGTACTACCGCTCCTTTTTTGCTTTCTGGAAAAAATGCCAAAAAGAACTCAAAAGTGCCTTTTGAAGCCGCCCATATTGTTTGGTTAAAAAGAGACCTGCGGCTGCAGGATCACGAGGCCCTCTATGTGGCAGAGGCCAGCGGAAAACCCTACCGCATCATTTACCTCTTTGAGCCCTCCTTACTCCAATATCCGGACACCTCCCTGCGGCACCTGCAGTTTGTCTACCAATCCATAGAGGCTCTTCAAAAACAACTCGCCCCCTTTAAAAGAAAAGTGGAGCTCTTCTACTGCGAAGCTCTTGAAGCCCTCACTTTTATTCGAAAAGAACAACCTATTCTCTCCTTATTGAGCTACCGAGAGAGTGGAGTCATGGCGACCTGGAAAAGAGACAAACAAGTGGCTGCTTTTTGCCGTGAGCAGGGCATCGAATGGCAGGAATTTCAGCGAGACGGCATCCTCAGAGGTATCAAAAATCGCAACTCCTGGAATGTGATTTGGGGGAAGAAAATGCTGGAACCGGTTTTCCACAATACCTACACCAACTCCACTTTGCCTCTATTGGAACATCCCTACACCATCCCGGAGGAGCTCCAAAAAAAATGGGAAGACTATCCGGACCACTACCAACCGGCAGGCGAAAAAAATGCCTGGCGATACCTGACTTCCTTCGCAGTAGATCGGGGCAAGAACTACCAAAGAAATATTTCGAAACCCTTGGCCAGTCGCTCGTCTTGTAGCCGACTTTCGCCTTATATCGCTTGGGGAAACCTCTCCGTGCGCCAGTGCTTTCAATACCTGAATACCCACGCCAATCGCAAGCAGTACCTGCCCATGCTGCAACGCTTGAATTGGCACGACCATTTTATCCAGAAATTCGAAATGGAGTGCACTTACGAAACCCTCTGCATCAACCGCGGTTATGAGCTCTTGGAACGCTCAAAAAACGAGTCCTACATCAACGCCTGGAAGGAAGGGCAAACAGGCTATCCACTGATAGACGCCTGTATGCGGGCCGTTAGTAAAACAGGCTGGATCAACTTCCGTATGCGCGCCATGTTGGTCTCCTTTTTCACCCTCAACCTGGATCAGGATTGGCGGGATGGGGTGTACCACCTGGCTCAACAATTTCTGGATTACGAACCGGGAATACATTACCCTCAATTTCAAATGCAGGCCGGAACAACAGGCATTAACACCATCCGCCTCTACAATCCCGTCAAAAACTCCGAAAAACACGATGCAGAGGGCGCCTTCATCCGTAAATGGGTACCGGAATTGGAAGCCGTGCCCCTGGCCTACCTGCACGAACCCTGGACCATGAGTCCAATGGAACAAGAATTTTGTCAGGTCTTTATCGGTAAGGATTATCCGGCTCCTATCGTGGATTTACAAGAAAGTGCGCGAGCCGCCCGTGATAAAGTATGGGGTCACCGAGAACATCCGGTGGTACGGCAAGAACAAAAACGCCTGATGGCCAAACACGTCAATAACCCAAGGTAATAATATGAACTACTCCCAAGAACAACTTCGCGACCTGGATCGCATCACCAACCTGAAGCTGATCAATGCGATTACAGGTATAAAACCGGCCAACCTCATCGGTACGACCAACGCTGAGGGCCAGGCCAATCTGGCCATCTTTAGCTCCCTGGTTCATTTGGGAAGCCGCCCTCCGTTGTTGGGCTTTGTCGCCCGTCCTCGAACAGAAGAGGTGGGGCACACCCTCCGCAATATTGAAGCAACAGGAGAGTACACCATCAACCACATCAGGCAAGAATTCATTACCAAGGCGCACTACACCTCCGCCAAATTTCCGGCGGACAGTTCAGAGTTTGAACGCTGCGGTCTCACAGCAGAATACCTGGAGGGTTGCCAGGCACCCTTTGTTAAGGAAAGTACAGTAAAAATGGGAATGCGCCTCAAAGAGGTAATCCCTATTCAGTGGAACGGAACCTTCTTTGTGATCGGCGAAATCACCCAATTGACCTTTCCGGAGGAGTATTGGGTAGACGAAGATGTTAACCTCGAAGCCAGCGGCAGCATAGGAATTTCGGGGCTGAACACCTATTACAGTTTAAAGAAAGAAGCCTGGCATCCCTATGCCCGGGTGGAAGAAAGCCCCGACTTTACAAATGAATAAGAAACACCTCCCTCAAAAGACCTGTCCAGTTTGCCAAAGGCCCTTTAGCTGGCGCAAAAAATGGGAGAAGAATTGGGACGAAGTTAAATACTGCAGCGAACGCTGCCGAAGAAATAAAAAGGCATGAAAACCGCGCACCTGGTTTTTCCACACCAACTTTTTGAGCACTCTCCTCTTTTCGAGGAAGAGGCGCCCCTCTTTGTGATTGAAGAATACCTCTTCTTTACTCACTACCCCTTCCACAAACAGAAGTTGGTGTACCACCGCAGTTCCATGAAGAAGTACGCCGATTTTCTAGAGACTAAGCAAAAAGAAGTGCGCTACATTTCGGCCACGGAAGAGGAATCTGATATTCGTGTCCTTATCCCGGCCCTCAAAAAAGAAGGATACGAGAAACTGGTCTATATCGACCCTGCTGACGATTGGCTACAGAGAAGAATCGAAAAGGGGGCTTCCGAAAATGGAATGACCACCCAATCCTTGAATTCTCCTTCCTTCTTGCTTAATCGGGAAGAGCTCAAAAGCTTCTTCCGGCCAGACAAAAAGAAGTTTTTTCAGACTACATTTTACAAAGAACAGCGCAAGCAACGTCGATTATTGCTGCTCGAAGACGAGCAACCCGCTGGAGGAAAATGGACCTTTGACACCGAAAACCGCAAGAAGTATCCCGCTAAAAAAACGCCTCCAGCTATTCAATTTCCGGATACCGACCCATACTATGAGGAAGCCCGCACCTATGTCGAAACTCATTTTGCCCACCACTACGGAAGCGTTGGAGAGCAGCCCTATTACCCGAGTGATTTTGAAGGAGCACAAGCCTGGTTTCGGCAATTCTTAACCGAGCGCTTCGCCGAATTTGGGCCCTACGAAGACGCCATCGTGGCCGAGCACCTCATCCTAAACCACAGTGTACTGACACCCATGCTCAACACCGGCTTGCTCTGCCCGGAACAGATCGTGGAAGAGAGCCTGGACTTCGCCGAAAAAAACAACATCCCCCTCAACTCTACAGAAGGCTTCCTGCGTCAAATCATTGGCTGGCGTGAGTTTATGCGGGGGGTGTATCACAGTAAAGGGCGAGAGCAAAGAACCCGAAATTACTGGGGGTTTGACCGCAAGATCCCGCCTTCATTTTATACGGGAACTACGGGTATTCCTCCGATTGACCAAACCATCAAAAAAGTACTCCAAACCGGCTATTGCCATCACATTGAGCGCCTGATGGTCCTCGGCAATTTCATGCTGCTCTGCGAGTTTGATCCCGACGAGGTCTACCGCTGGTTTATGGAGCTTTTTATCGATGCCTATGACTGGGTCATGGTCTCTAATGTGTATGGGATGAGTCAATTTGCCGATGGCGGCCTGCTTTCGACCAAACCCTATATCAGCGGAAGCAATTACCTGATGAAAATGAGTAATTACAAAAAGGGAGATTGGCAGGCCCAGTGGGACGGTCTGTTTTGGAGATTCATGGACAAGCAGCGGGATTTCTTCTTAAAAAACCCAAGGCTTTCTATGCTCATCCGCACTTTTGATAAAATGTCTCCCGAGAAAAAAGCCCTGCACTTGGAGCATGGCGAAGCTTTTTTAAACCGTTTAAATGCCGAACAAAGCGTATGATTTTTAACACCACCTACAAGAACGAAGACTACCTCTTTGAGAGTGATCAAGAACTGGGAAAATCCTTTTCTATAATGGAACGCATTCGCTTGGGCGGAATTGGTTCTGGGCGGCTGATGATTCATCAAATCAGCCCTAAACTCAAGTTGGGAAAGCTGGAATTTTCTGAAATCGACTACGGCAATATTGAGCTGCGTCCAAAAGGGATCATTGTGCACTACACCAGCAAGCTGGAGCGGTTTTCTTGGGTAATCCCCTATTACCGTTTGAACCTATATAACGCTCAGTTCTACAGTATTCACGCCAACGGGAACTTCATCCAATTCGAAAAGAACAAGAACTACAAAGAAAATAAGAAGTTCCTCGACCGAATGGCCCAAAGAAAAATTGATGTTCTGGATCTGGGGTACTATGACGAGTAATCAATAGCCCTACAGGGAGGCACAGGCGGTCTCCTCTTTTCGCATAAAGCCGTAAGTGATCTCTCGGGCAGCGGGTTTAAACTGAGGGGTAAAATCCAGATCAGCCGATTGGGGATCGGTATAATCGGCCCGCAATTGCCATAAATGCACTCCCGCAAACCACTCTTCTGGCCAGACGGTTTCAAAAAAGGCCCGGTAACTATTGGCTTGGGTCTCGGGTGAATACAAGCCCGTATAACCTGTATCTTCAATCCACTCCCAGGGGCGTACGGCGGCGTTCGGCACGCTGCGGTAGCCCATCTCTGTAAACAAAAGCGGTTTTTTGTAGCGTTCACTGACCGCCCTCAGCTCGGGCAAGTACTTGCTCCAGCCAGCCGCCACCTCGGCACTACTGGGCTCTTCCTTCTTCACCAAAGGGAAATAGGCCTGAACCCCGATATAATCCAGCTCACTCCAAAAAGAGAGCTCTTCGTACTCCTTATGCCAATTGGCCGCATAGGTTAATTTTCCGCTGTAGACCTGGCGAATATCGCGGATCAAAGCCCGCCAGTAGTGGGCATGTTCCAGAGATAACCTGGAAAACTCGGTTCCCACACAAAACATTTCGGCTCCTGCTGATTCAGCAATTCGGGCATAGCGCAATACAAAATTTCGGTAATCCGATTTCCACAACGCCCATTCTTCGGAATTCTCTGGGTAAATGTGCTGTCTCCACTCCCCATTTTCGGTCTGATCTAACCAAACATGGGGTTTCAAAAACACCTTGAATCCTTTTTGGCGAATTTGCCCAATACGCGATATCCAGGCCGAATCCCGGCGTTGCTGTTCTTTTTCGTCCCCGTAATGGTGAGTGATCTTACCACTACTGACTACCTTCTGAAACCCCCAGGGCACCAAAGTCACCCACTCCACATTGAGGGCCTCGACCTGAGCCAACCCACTGGTATCTCTTAGCCGGAACACATGGGCCCCTCTTTGCTTATCAGAAGGTTCCACCGAACCCATGGCAGGGCTCTCGGCCGCTGTCCCTTTGGTTCTGAATTCATCCACCTGATAATTGTAGCTCGCCCGCAAATACAACGGGTTAAAGTCCTTATCCGTGAAGTAACTCTTGCGAATCTTATTCAAATAAAGACCCGTCTCGGACTCGATTTCTTCGTTGACGATCAAACTGATCCGATCTTGGTGAACCACTCCGGTTGCGGCCAGGCGGTGGCTTTCTTTATCAATGAAGTAGTACCAAACATCCCCGTTTTCTTCTTCAGGATAGACCACTTTCAGCTCGAAGACTTCCACCCCATTGAACAGGGTTCGATCACCACCCAGTTGTATAAGCGCGGCTTCATCAAGAAGCTTTCGAGGTTGCCAGAATACATAGTGCGCCCCGTCCAGGCTTCTTTGGGTCCCTTCCAAGCGAAGGCTATCTGTAATGGGTTTTCCGTTTTCGGTTAGAACCAAGCCATTGCGAGAACGGCTCGCCTGGTAGGTCATGCCATTTTCTTCCCAACTCATTTGGGTAAGGCCCGCTGTAAAATCCTGGGTGTGCAGCTGGGTGACCTGTTTTTCGAGCTGCCCGTCTTCCATAAAGAGTTGAATCTCTTTGGTATAAGACAAGTAGCTTACGTTATCCCAACTTTCGATTCCGCCATGAGCTTCCATCAGGCGGTTGAGTAAGTCCTCAACCAAGACCTCGTTTAGACTTTTTTTCTGTTGACAGCTAACAAAAACGATAAGGGCGATCAAGCCCCATAAAACACGGGCTTTCTTCATGTTTTCTGATCTTGTTTTTTCCACCGCCAGGCATCAAATGAACCCCAGAAGAGAGACATCACCAAAAAGAAAAAGAAGGATTTGGCCCAATTGATTCCTTTACCGTCATAGACATCCCATAGGGTCATCCAGGCGGTAAAGAAAAAGCCCCAGAGCAGAGCGGGCAGAATGACTTGTTTGACAAAACGGGGATTCCTCTTGCTTTTCACCCGTTCAAAATACGGATTCCTTACCTTAGAACCATGCTCAAAGCGGCCTTGGTCATCAATATTCTCGTGCTGATCCCTGTCTGCATCGGACTCCTTAAAGGTTCCCGATGGACCTTAGACGGCTATGGACCTGATAGTCCGGCCCGACGAATTTTGCTCGCCATCTACCTCAGCATCCTGATTTTTAGTGCAGTTTGCTTGAGGTGGCCCCACCACGATAGCATCACCGTTCTCTTACTCATTCAGATCGTTTACAAGCTGCTGTCAGCCATTACCGTCCGGAATCTCCGAAACCCGGTGATGATCAGTAATCTTCTGATCGCTCTATTCCACAGCCTGGCCATTTATATGGAAGGGCTTTCTAGAACCGTGAACTGGATCGACTAGAGGTGCTGGATGATTTGCTCCAAACTTCTGCGCGATTTTGGATTTTTTGAAGGTTGATTAAAATCTTCGGGGTCTCTGTACCCAATAGCAACAGCAACTACCGAGGCATAATCGGTTTGACCCAAAATCTTGTCGTAATTCTCGGGTTCAATACCCTCCATCGGTGTTGAATCAATCCCCATTTCTGCACAAGCGCTCAAAAAGACCCCCAACGAAAGGTACAGTTGGCGATCAAACCAGGCTTGTATGCGCTCTTCCGGCCAAGCCTTGATGAATTCGCGGTAATAATTCACAGCGCCTTCAGGAAGTTCCGCCTCTATTTGTTCTTCGAACTTTTCGGGACTTCTTAGGCGGCTAAAAACAACGACGGTATCGCAATCGACCACTTTGGAAGCGTTTAACCAAGAAACCTCTGAAAGGGCTTCCTTGGTTTTTTGATCCGAAACAAAGGTGAATTGCCAGGGCTGACTGTTGATGGAGGAAGGACTCAACCGAAGAATTTCTTGTAATTCCTTCTTGTCTGAATCAGACACTTGCTTTTGAGAATCAAATTTTTTGGTGGTGTATCGCTCTTGGAAGGACGCTAATAATGACATACTATATTTTTTATAGTAACAAAACTATTTATCGTAATTTAGTCTCGCAATAACGGTCGAGATGTATAGTAGCGGCCCTAAAAAACAGCGAGATGTACACCCTTAATGGCAAATCCTACCCCTGCTGCACCAGCGTCACCATGGGTGTAATTGGAGGAAAGTGGAAATCCGTCATCCTTTATCATTTGATCGAAGGGCCTTTGCGCTATAATGAATTGAGGAAACAAATGCCCGGGGTCACTGAACGCACCCTCAGCCTGCAGCTCCAACAACTACAAGAAGACGGGGTGGTTAGACGCGAAGTGTTCACGACTAAACCTCCTTTAAAAGTAGAATATTCCCTTACCGATTTCGGAAAGACTCTCATTCCTCTTTTACAAATGATCGCTGATTGGGGAGAAGAGGTGAGTAAGGAAGAAAGCGTCCTTTAAAGCATCAATTCCATACGAATATTACACCGCTCATAAGGGGAATCTTTAGGAACGGGTATTTCTTTAAAACCCACCTTCTTATACAAGGTAATCGCAGGAGTCAAGATGGTATTGGAGTCCAGAAAAAGACGTCTAGCACCGAGCTCCGCCGCAAAATGGATGCAGGCGTACATTAACTTTTGCCCCACACGCTGCCCAAGATACTCTTCTGAAACCGCCATTTTCGAAAGTTCAAAAGTGTCTTCTCCTCGGGCGATCAAGGCTACGGTGCCGGCCACTGCTCCGTCGATCAGGGCAAGGTAAATATGCCCTCCCGGATCCAGGATATAAGTACGTGGATCACCCAGTACCTTCTTGTCGTATTCCTCGATATAGAAGTACTTTTCTAACCAAGCAAAATTCAACCGGCCAAAATCTTCCCGGTATTGATCTTCAAAAGAGATAATCTTAACGCCTGCTTCCATGCTTTAAAAATGCAATTTCATTCCTTCATGAGAGGCCACAAAACCCAGTTTCTGGTAAAACTTCAGTGCTTCCGGCCGCTTTTTATCGGTGGTGAGCTGCAGTAAGTGCGCCCCCTTTTCTTTGGACCGGTCAATGGCCCACTCAAACATTTCCTGACCCAAACCCTGCCCGCGCACACTCTCTTTAATGCGAACCCCTTCGATTTGTGCCCGCAGACCGCCTTGGTAAGTCAGGAAGGGAAGAAATGAAAGTTGAAAACAACCGATTACCTCATCCTCTTCCGTTTTGACTGTCCACAACTCCTGGTTCGGGTCCTGGTCTATATGCTCAAATGCCGATTGGTATTTTTGATGAAGATCTGGCGCTAAGCCTTCTCTCTGACTGCCTAAAGGGTCGGCCGCCAGTAAGTCTACAATGGCTTGCAAATCGGATTCCAGGGCTTGTTCGTAGCGCGTAATCATACTTCTAAACGTTTGTTGCGTGCTCTTAAAATCACCGACCGAAAAATATTGATGGGGAACATCAGTTGTCCAATCAAAAAGAGCAAAACGAGTGAGATCCGCTCCATTTCTCTTTCATAAGCATCAAACTCAGGCATCACGGCCTGGGGATCAGATACAATCGGATCCTTGAAGGCCCAGAAAAGACCAAGAAAGAGGCTACCCAAGCTAAGGGCTATGTGCAGCCATACCATTCCGCGATGCAAGGGGTAAATATACCGGTCAACCAAGGTGTAAAATGTCCAGAGACCAAAGAGTATAAAGACAGACAATACAATCATGCTCGCGTGGTCGACAACCAAATAAGTATCGTGTATGTTTACTTCAAAAGACCAATCCTGCTCAAAACCCAAGCCAAATATCAAGATCCCCAAAGTGGCGATAAAAAAGAGTGTATGAG
>CAZLGZ010000053.1:13589-14681 GCA_964558965.1 uncultured Flavobacteriaceae bacterium | reverse complement strand
ACTGATGCGATCAAACTTGGTGGCTGAGGCATCTTTTTCTGGGTCTGCTGTGTAGACACCGTCAACGCGAGTTCCTTTGAGAATCACGTCGGCTTTCACTTCAATCGCTCGAAGTACAGCTGCAGAATCCGTGGTGAAGTACGGGTTTCCTGTACCGCCGCCAAAGATGACCACGCGGCCTTTTTCGAGGTGACGAATAGCGCGACGACGAATAAAAGGTTCGGCGACTTCGTTGATTTCGATGGCAGATTGCAAGCGGGTTTCCATTCCGGCGGCTTCCAAAGCGGATTGTAGAGCAAGGCCATTGATGACCGTGGCGAGCATACCCATGTGGTCACCCTGTACACGGTCCATTCCCTGACCAACTCCTTTTAAACCTCTGAAAATGTTACCGCCACCAATAACGATGGCGACTTCGACCCCTTGGTCTACAATTTCCTTGATGTCTTCGGCATATTCTTGTAGTCTTGCGGGATCAATCCCGTACTGTTGTTCGCCCATCAAGGCTTCTCCACTCAACTTGAGGAGAATTCGTTTGTAGTGCATGTGTTTTGCTGTTGTAGTCTGGGCAAAAATAATAAAAAAGCCGGTCCACAAAGTGGCCGGCTTTTATCGTTCGATGAAGAAGCGCTTAGCTGTCTAATGCTACACGGGAGAATCCGGTAACGGCCAGACCACCATCTACGCTCTTTACGTATTGTGCAACGCTCTGCTTACTGTCTTTGATGAAGTCTTGGTTAACCAAGGTGTTGTCTTTGAAAAAACGCTTCAATTTTCCTTGAGCGATTTTGTCCAACATCTCTTCTGGCTTTCCTTCCTGGCGCAATTGATCTTTAGCGATTTCGATTTCTTTGTCGATAACCGATTGATCTACACCTTCTTCATTCAAAGCAACCGGGTTCATGGCAGCGGCTTGCATCGCAACATCTTTAGCAGCAGTTGCAGCACCGTCAACAGAGGCAGAAAGACCTACCAAAGTGGCGATCTTGTTTCCTGCGTGGATGTATGAACCAACAAAAGGAGCAGAAAGAGTTTCGAAACTTCCGATTTCGATTTTCTCTCCGATAACACCTGTTTGCTCAGTCAACTTAT
>CAZLGZ010000053.1:0-13579 GCA_964558965.1 uncultured Flavobacteriaceae bacterium | reverse complement strand
GACAACTTATCTGCAACGATCATTCTGTTTAAATGAGCAGCCAAGTACTCGTCTTTGCTCGCGTAAGTCAGTGCCTTTTAAGACAACTCATTAGCCAAGCTAACATAGGTTTCGTTATTGGCTACGAAGTCAGTTTCGCAGTTAAGAGAGATGATCACTCCTTGGGTGTTGTCTGCGTTTACTTTAGCAATAGCAGCACCTTCAGAAGAATCACGGTCCGCTCTTTTCGCAGCGACCTTCTGTCCTTTCTTACGAAGCAATTCAATGGCTTTGTCAAAATCACCCTCGGCCTCAACCAGGGCTTTTTTACAATCCATCATTCCGGCCCCAGTGGCCTTTCTCAACTTATTTACATCTGCGGCTGTAATATTCGCCATCTTAAAAAGTATTTAATGTGTTGAAATATGCGATACGATTTCGCGTATCAGTTTTTAGGACAATATTCAATCAATTAGGACTGCTCTACTCCGCCTTTGGCTTCGTCTTGCCAGGCTTTCAATTCATCCCACTGACCTGCAGCAGCCATACCCGCTTGCTTTGGCCATGTTCCTGGCTCCAAGTGAGTCAAACGTGAACTCTTTGCGGCAAGGATTTCTTTGATTTTTTCAGGATCTGCAGCAGAAAGAGAAGCATAAGTACTGATTCCGGCTTCAACCAAGGCTTCAGCAGCTTTTGGTCCGATACCTTCGACCTTAGTCAAATCATCCGCTGTTGCAGGAGCAGCTTCCGCTACCGGAGCCTCTTCTTTAGCAGGAGCTTCCTCCTTTGCAGGGGCAGCTTTCGCCGCAGGAGCAGCTTCTTTTGCAGGAGCGGCCTCAGCAGCACCTTCTTTGCTTTCTTGCTTTTCGGACTTGCGCTCAGCCAATCCTTCTCCAACAGCCTTAGTGACTTCAGTCATGATGATTTCGATAGACTTACCAGCATCGTCGTTGGCTGGAATAACGAAATCAATCGGACGAGGATCAGAGTTGGTATCGACCATAGCGAAGATCGGAATGTTCAATTTCTGAGCTTCTTTTACGGCGATGTGCTCACGCATGGTGTCTACAATGAAAATAGCACCTGGAAGACGCGTCATGTCAGAAATAGAACCAAGGTTCTTTTCTAGCTTAGCACGCAAACGATCTACTTGCAAACGTTCTTTCTTAGAAAGGGTGTTGAAAGTACCGTCCTTCTTCATGCGGTCGATAGAGGCCATTTTCTTAACCGCCTTACGGATAGTTACGAAGTTGGTCAACATACCCCCTGGCCAGCGCTCAGTGATGTAAGGCATGTTTACCTGGCTCACTTTGTCAGCGACAATGTCCTTGGCTTGTTTCTTAGTCGCGACAAAAAGAATCTTACGACCAGAGGCAGCGATCTTTTTGAGTGCTTCTTGAGCTTCCTCCAGTTTCGCTGCAGTTTTGTACAAATTGATAACGTGGATACCGTTGCGCTCCATGTAGATGTAGGGCGCCATGTTCGGATTCCATTTTCGGGTGAGGTGCCCAAAGTGCACCCCTGCGTCTAGTAAATTTTTTACTTCGACTTTTGACATGTTACATTTAGTTTACGTTCTTGAATTAGCAATAAAAAAGTGGTCCACACCGAAGTGTTTCGCCTCTCTTATTTAGATGCTAAACTAAATACCGTACTGCCGTTTTATCAGCAGTTTTCGGGTAACTAGGGCAGTGCAAGCACTGCTTTCAATGAACAGGGTTAATATAAAAATAAACCACCCGTAAAGGGTGGACCAATTCTTAACGCTTAGAGAACTGGAATTTCTTACGGGCTTTCTTCTGACCGAATTTCTTTCTTTCAACCATACGTGGGTCACGCGTCAATAGACCTTCTGGCTTCAAAGCTGTTCTGTGCTCTTCGTTCATTTCGCACATGGCGCGGGACAGAGCCAAACGGATTGCTTCCGCTTGTCCAGTGATACCACCACCAACAACGTTGACTTTCATATCGAATTGACCATCAGTCCCGGTAAGGGTGAATGGTTGCTTTACTTTGTACTGTAGAGGAGCCGTAGTAAAGTACTCTTCTAGCTTTCTTTTGTTGACAGTGATTTCTCCTTTTCCTTCGGAAACATAGATACGAGCTACTGCTGTCTTTCTTCTACCGATCTTGTGAATGACCTCCATAGGATTATTTGTAATCTTCTAGATTAATGGAACGTGGATTTTGCCCTTGATGTGGGTGCTCAGTACCAGCGTATACTTTTAGGTTGCGGAAGAGCTCTGCACCTAGTTTGTTTTTAGGTAGCATTCCTTTTACTGCTCTTTCAACCAAACGCTCTGGATGCTTTTCGCGAACATCGATCACTTTAGCGGTGCGTTGCCCACCTGGGTATCCGGTGTGGCGGATGTACTCTTTAGAGTTCCACTTGTTTCCGCTCAAGTGTACTTTTTCTGCATTGATGACAATAACATTGTCTCCGCAATCCACGTGAGGAGTATAGCTAGGCTTGTATTTTCCTCTTAAGATTTTGGCCACTTTAGAGGCTAGGCGCCCTAGAGTTGCTCCTTCTGCGTCAACCAAAACCCACTCCTTTTGTACGGTGGCCTTGTTGGCTGAAATCGTCTTGTAACTTAATGTATCCACTGCGTGTTCCAGTTTAATTCTTTCTTCCGCTTGCGATAAACGGGCTGCAAATGTACGATTATTCAATTGATATACAAATGCTTCTTCTGGAAAAAAAGCGGGGGTTTTTATCTCGCGGAATTCACCTCCGAAAAATCGAGCATTTCCTTCTAAGAGCTGTTAAATATATCCCAAAAACTTCGAGAGGCTGTAACAGCTGATCAGGGCGGGTGGTCTTTGCACAAACCGCCTAATCAAAATGCACACTATCCGTTATCAAGCCCTTAGACTATTCCTTTTATTCACTCTCCTTTTAAGTGCTGTTGGGGCTGCAGCAAGCGAACCCGATACCACCCAAATAGAAAAAAGGGTCTACACCACGACGCCTGTCATCGATATGGAGTCTCCCGAGATCGATGGGAAATTGGATGATAAGGCATGGGAACTGGTGGAGTGGACCGGTGATTATATCGAGAACCGCCCTGACGAAAATACGCCTCCTAGCTACCAGACCAAATTCAAGATCGTCTACGATCAAAAGTTCCTTTATATAGGAGTGCGTTGTTACGATGCAGAGCCCGATAAAATAGTAAAGCGCTTGTCGAGACGCGATGGCTTTGAAGGGGATTGGGTCGAATTTAATATCGACAGCTACCACGATGAGCGAACCGCATTTTCTTTTACGGTAACAGCGGCCGGTGTAAAAGGAGACGAGTTTATTTCGAATAACGGGAACAACTGGGATTCGTCCTGGAATCCAATTTGGTATACCCGTTCTCATACGGATTCTGAGGGGTGGACGGCCGAGCTGAAAATCCCGCTGAGTCAAATTAAGTTCAGCAACGGGGATGATCAGGTATGGGGACTGCAATCGACCCGCCGATTTTTTCGAGCAGAAGAGCGCTCTCTTTGGCAACGCGTTCCGCAGGATGCCCCTGGCTGGGTGAGTGAATTCGGAGAATTACGCGGCTTACGCGACATCAAGCCCCAAAAGCAATTAGAAATTCAGCCCTTCGTATTGGGAAGTGGAGAATCGTACGAAGCGGTGCCGGGCAATCCCTTCCGGGATGGGCAAGACAATACCCTCAATGTGGGCCTTGACGCCAAAATTGGCATTACCAATGACCTGACCTTGGATTTGACGGTGAATCCCGATTTCGGACAGGTGGAAGCAGATCCTTCTGCGATTGCCCTGGATGGGTTTCAGATCTTTTTCCGGGAACAGCGCCCTTTCTTTATAGAGAATAACAACCTATTCGATTACCGGGTTTCTCGATCGGAAGCCGGAAATACTTTTGGGTCGGATAATGTCTTTTATTCCCGTCGAATCGGGCGCAACCCACAAGGCTTCCCGAGTACAAATGATGGGGAGTTTGTGGATCAGCCGGATAACACCCCGATTATTGGTGCAGCCAAGTTTAGTGGAAAGACCGAAGATGGTTGGTCCATCGGCGTACTCGAGAGTGTAACGGCGAACAATTACGCCCAAATTTCTGACGGGGCCGGAACAGAAAGACGCGAATTGGTCGAACCCCTGACCAATTATTTTGTGGCTCGTCTCCAAAAAGACTTCAACGACCGCAACACCTTTATTGGGGGGATGTTTACCAGCACCAACCGAAGAGATCTACCGGAATCCCTGCAGTTTTTGCACCAGTCCGCTTACTCAGGAGGGTTCGACTTTACCCACCAATGGGCCAACCGGGATTGGTATCTGCGCGGAAATCTGGTTTGGAGTCATGTACGGGGTACCCCGGAGGCCATTACCCGTACTCAGCAATCCATTACCCACTTGTTTCAACGGGTGGATGCCGATCATGTGGAAGTCGATCCGAATAAGGAGAGTTTAAGTGGAACCGGCGGCAACCTGCAGATTGGCAAAATCGGGGACGGGCACCTGCGCTTTGAGACCGGGGGGACTTGGCGCTCGCCCGAACTCGAACTCAACGACTTGGGCTTCCAACGTCGATCAGATGATATTCGCCACTACACCTGGGTGGGGTGGAGGACCCTCAAGGCCGATAGCACCTTCCGGCAGGTCGGAATCAATTACAACCACTGGAGTGCTTGGGATTATGGTGGAAATCACAACCTGTTGCGCTTTAATGTAAACAGCTGGCAGAACTGGCAAAACAATTGGTTCTCGAACCTGGGGGTCAATTACGCCCCTATTCAATACGATAATTTTGCCTTGCGAGGCGGACCTCGTCTTAGACGTTCTCCGGCACTGAGTTTTTGGAATGGCTTTGGAACGGATGACCGCAAAAAACTTCGGTTCAATTTCTTCCACAACGGAAGTACAGCTCCGGACGAATCTATTCAGACCTATTTTGTGCGGGCAGGTCTGACCTACCGACCGATTAATGCATTGCAGGTTTCGGCCTTCCCCTCCTTTAGTTATAACAATGATAAACTGCAGTACATCAGTAACCTCGATGTGGGAGGGAATACGGTTTACCTCAATGGAGAAATTGAACAACGTACCCTGAGTATGTCGTTCCGTCTGAATTACACCATCAATCCCAACCTCACGGTACAGTATTGGGGACAGCCCTTTATTTCGCGAGGTCGTTACAGCAACTTCAAGGCCATCACGGACGCTACCGCTGAGAAGTTCGAAAACCGTTTCGATGCTTTTAATTCGAATCAGGTGAGTCTGGTGGACGGCACCTATGAAGTGGACCGTGATTTGGACGGGAATACGGATTTTAGTTTTGGGCAGCCTGATTTTTCCTTTGTGCAGTTCCGTTCCAATCTGGTTGTGCGCTGGGAATATATCCCGGGATCCGAAATCTTTTTGGTCTGGTCTCAAGATGTGAGTCGCTCTGGTGATCCTACCAATGGACTCCTGCAAGACCTGAACGAAAATGTTCTGGGCCAAACCCCACAAAATATCTTTTTGATCAAAGCGACTTATCGCTTGGTTCTCTAAAAAAAATTCTGTAAGAAGATTCTGAATTTTGTACTAGACGCTAAAAACAGAGCGTTAGCTAGTGGTCATTTGGAATTATTGGCGGTCATATCCCCCCCACTAAAATATAACTGCCTACTTACCCAAACCAAGTCCCGCCTCTGAGGCGGGATTTTTTTTACCCGAGAATGATCTCTTGCAATGCGGTAATCAGGCGGGTGTTTTGAGGTTCGGTTCCCACCGAAATTCTCACTTTACCCGGAGCACCAAAGGCACTTACCGGCCGCACCATGATGCCTTTCTCTAAAAGGTAATCGGTCAGTTCTTGCTCACCCAGGGGAGGGTCGATCAAAAAGAAATTTCCTTGACTTGGCCAAAAACGGATACCCAATTCAACAAAGGCCAATTCCAATTGTTGTCGGCCTTCCTGAATGGTCTGAACAGTCTTGGTAATAAACTCTTTGTCTTCTAAAGCAGCAATTCCAGCGGCAATCGAAGGACCGGGAACCAGAAAAGGTTTGCAGATTTGACGCAAGTAAGCGGCAATCTCGTCGGTAGTATAAGCATAACCCAATCGCAGGCCCGCCAGGCCAAAGGTTTTAGAGAAGCTGTTGATCGAGATGACCGGATAGCCTTGTTGCACATAGGGCAGGGCCGTGGTGTAATCTTCGGCATCGGCGAAATGCCAATACACTTCATCAAAGACGACCAAGACATCTCCTGGCAATTCCTCGAGTAAATAGTCGATCTGCGCTTTGGGAATATAGGTTCCCGTAGGGTTGTTGGGGC
The DNA here is from genome assembly GCA_964558965.1 of uncultured Flavobacteriaceae bacterium. GTDB lineage: Bacteria > Bacteroidota > Bacteroidia > Flavobacteriales > Flavobacteriaceae > Aureicoccus. The sequence goes on along the minus strand of CAZLGZ010000053.1, from coordinate 7,314 downwards.
TGGTCAAAAAGACGACCCGCGTGTTTGGTCCAACAGCCGAAAGAATACCTTCTACATCCAATGAATAATCGGGGTCCTTCAGGGGAACATCAATTAATTTGGCCCCATACCAGCGCGAAAAAACGGCATAAGGTAAAAAGCAGGGGTTCGAAAAAATCACTTCGTCTCCTTCGCGCACAAAGCCTCGAAGAATGAGATCGATGAGTTCTGAACCACTATTGCCACAGAGGAACTGGTTTTGAGGTAATTCGTTTTCGTAGGCCTCTACCAAGGCTTCTTGCAGGCGAACGGCGGTTTGATCGGGGTAGACCTGAACTCCGGTGGCGGCCTTTTGGTAGGCCTCTACGGCTTTGGGAGAGGCGCCCAGGGGGTTTTCGTTAGAAGAGAGCTTGACTACTTCTTCGATGTGAGCAGGGGCGTTCTTTCCTCCTTTGTATTCCGTTTTCGGTTTGAGATATGGCTTAAAAACGGAACTGATGCTGGCTTGTTTGGTTGATTTCATCTCGGGGGTGTCTAGTGGTTTGTAGCGGCCCAGAAGAGCAGAGCTAAGGCTTTTTCATTTTCTTGTGCGGCGAGGTGGTCCGATACCTTGCGGTGGGCTTCCTCCATACTGGCCAAATCGGTCCACTTTTCGTCTACTGCCAAGCGCTCCTGTACTTCGGATGATGGAATGACTTCAGAATTGCCGAGTCGACCCAATTCGTTTCCGGTGAGAACGGAACTGTTGCGCGCACTTTCCGGTAAGGAGTCCACCCCAATACCCAGAGTACGTAGGGGCTTCGGGATTTCGAAAAGGGAATCTCCTGATGCGTGGGTGTACCAGCTACCGCCCATTCGGCCCACCAAATCCAAGAGGCGGGTGTCTAAGCGGCCTTCCGGGTCCAGGTACTCCTCTTGCAGATGAATCTTGAGCACCTCGGCCAGTACCAAGTTACCTGCGCCGGGTCCATCTCCCAACTCGATCACTTCGGTTACCCGGCACTCAAAACTTACGGGAGCTTCGCCTACTCGTGGGGGTTTGACCAGATCAGATTCTACCTGAGTAAAGCCAGCTTTTTCAAATTCATTGACCCCTCTCGCGTATTCCGTGCTGGCCAAGGACATCTGTTCTACCATGGGGTAGTTGACAACATTAATGGTGACTTCAGCCACTTCTTTTACATTCTCGTAGCTGTGCTTGACCGTATTGTCTCGACCCCTTCTCGCGGGAGAAAAGATCATCACCGGTGGATTGGAGCTAAAGACGTTAAAGAAGCTGTAGGGACTCAGGTTCACTTCGCCTTTGGCACTGACGGTACTGGCAAAGCAAATGGGTCTTGGAGCCACGGCCGAAAGCAAATACCCGTGTAATTCTGCTTGGGATAATTGCTCAGGAGAAAGACTGCGGGTTGACATAGGGCCTAAAAATTAGTTGTTAGCGGGTAGGATTTCGGCACTGACTTCACCAAAGCCTACTCGGATATCGCCTTTTTGCGCCCATCCGGTCATGCTGACCACATCGCCGTCCTGTATAAAAGTGCGGGTTGATCCATCCGGCATATCGATCGGTTTGGTTCCAGACCAAGCCAATTCCAACATGGATCCGAAAGAATCCTCTGTCTTTCCAGAAATAGTACCCGAGGCCAAAAGATCACCGACCTGAATGTTGCATCCGTTTACAGTATGGTGGGCCAGCTGTTGCGCCATGTTCCAGTACATGTATTGGTAGTTGGAACGACAAACCGTTTTTGGAAGGCTGCCCGAAGGAGTAATGCTCACTTCCAGTTGAATATCGTAGTTCTTTTTTCCGTTGTATTCCAAATAGGGTAGGACCGCTGGATCCTGAACAGGCCCGTCAACTCGAAAAGGGTCCAGGGCTTCCAGAGTAACCACCCAGGGAGATACAGAGGAGGCAAAATTCTTCGCTAAGAAAGGGCCTAGCGGAACATATTCCCACTTCTGAATATCACGAGCCGACCAGTCGTTAAAGAGCATCATTCCGAAGATGTGGTCTTCGGCTGCATCGGTGGTAATCGAGGTGCCCAAATCATTCGGTTTGCCAGTAACAAAGGCCATCTCCAATTCAAAATCCAATCGAGAAGAAGCCTGAAATACGGGAGCCTTCGCGTCTTTTGGCAAAACCTGACCCATCGGGCGGCGCACGGGCGTACCGCTCACGACTATGGAAGAAGCCCGACCGTGATAGCCCACTGGAATATGCTTCCAGTTGGGAAGAAGCGCGTTTTCGGGATCGCGAAACATTTTACCGACGTTGGTCGCGTGCTCAATACTGGAATAGAAATCCGTGTAGTCGCCAATCCGCAAAGGAAGGTGCATTTGGGCCTCCTTCTGTGGAACCAAAATTTCGTCTTGATGCTGAGCCAGAACCGACTGCGGATCTCGAAGCCATTTTTGCAATTCTTCGCGAACCGGGTTGGTGACTTCTTTGCCCAAAGCGATAAAGTCGTTCAAGACAGTGGAGTCAAAAACGGAAATGTCAAAATCAAAGACACCTTTTGCTGCGAGAGCTTTGAGGTCAATAATGTATTCTCCTATGGCAACTCCCGGTCGAGCATCGCGCTCTTGGGTGGAGAAAATTCCATAAGGGAGGTTGTGGATGCTGAAATGAGAATCAGCAGGAATATTTAGAATCATTTTGTTTTGTTAGTGGTCTAACCAGGATTGGTAGTATTTGCCGTCGTCAATTGCGAGGGCTTGTTTGGTCAACTTCAAAGGCTTGAAGGTGTCGATCATCACGGCCAGTTCTTCGGTTCCTTTTTTGCCAATACTGGCTTCGTAGGTACCTGGGTGCGGTCCGTGGGGAATCCCTGCCGGGTGCAACGAAATATAACCTTGATCAATCCCTGTACGGCTCATAAAGTCACCGTCTACATAGTACAGCATCTCATCTGAATCGATGTTGCTGTGGTTGTAGGGAGCCGGAATTGCCTTAGGGTGATAGTCGTATAAGCGTGGGCAGAACGAGCAGATCACAAAAGCATTGGTTTCGAAGGTCTGGTGCACCGGTGGCGGTTGGTGTACCCTACCGGTGATGGGTTCGAAGTTGTGAATGCTGAAGGCATAAGGGTAGTTGTAACCGTCCCAACCCACAACATCAAAAGGGTGGGTGGCGTACACCATGTGGTGCAGGGTATCCTGCTTTTTCACCTTGATCAAAAAATCTCCGGTTTCGTCGTGGGCCTTCAGGTTTTGGGGCAATTTATAGTCGCGCTCGCAAAAAGGCGAGTGCTCCAATAGTTGCCCGAACCAGTTGCGGTATCGCTTAGGCGTATAGATCGGGCTGAAAGATTCCGCATAGAGCAAGCGGTTTTCTTCTGTTTTAAACTCGATCTGGTAGATCATCCCACGGGGAATAATCAGGTAATCTCCATACTCAAAAGGAATCTCCCCAAGGAAGGTTTTGAGAACGCCCTCTCCTTTGTGAACAAAGAGCATTTCGTCGGCGTCCGTATTCTTGTAGAAGTAATCCGTCATCGACTTACGCGGCGCAGCCAATCCGATGTAGACATCATTATTGACCATCAGAGGGGTGCGGGATTCCAAGAAGTCGTCCTTGGCTTCCACGTCAAACCCGATGAGTTTGCGCGAGTGGATATTCTTTTCGACAGCGACTTCCGGGCTTACATCAATCGCTTCCAGAATCTCTTTGACCTGGGTTGGGCGGTGAATGTGGTACAAGAGGGAAGACATCCCGTCAAATCCGATGGTGCCAAACAGTTGCTCGTAATACAAGCTGCCGTCCGGCTTTTCGAACTGTGTATGGCGCTTTTGAGGAAATTTCCCCAAGCGGTGATACATAGGCATAGGCGCTGTTTTTAGTGTAGAGTTCCTCTTACTTCCTGCTCGCGCTCAATGGCTTCAAAAAGAGCTTTAAAGTTTCCTTTTCCGAAGGATTGAGCTCCTTTGCGCTGAATGATCTCGAAGAACATGGTTGGTCTAGGCTCGATCGGACGTGTGAAAATTTGCAATAGATAACCTTCGTCGTCTCGGTCTACCAAGATACCCAACTCTTTTAAGGGGGCCATGTCTTCATCGATTTTTCCAACGCGATCGGTGACTACATCGTAGTAAGTGTCTGGTACGCGAAGGAATTCAATTCCTCGGCTGCGCAACTGACGTACGGTTTTAATGATGTCGTCGGTGGCCACAGCGATGTGCTGCACCCCTTCTCCTTCGTAGAAATCAAGGTACTCTTCCACCTGGGATTTTTTCTTTCCTTCCGCTGGTTCGTTGATCGGGAACTTGATGCGGCCATTTCCGTTACTCATCACCTTACTCATCAAGGCGGTGTACTCGGTCGAAATATCGTTGTCGTCAAAGCTGAGGATGTTCTTAAAGCCCATCACTTTTTCGTAGAATTCTACCCAGGTATTCATGCGGTTCCATCCCACATTCCCTACCATGTGGTCCACATACTTCAGTCCAACAGATTCTGGATTGAAATCTGGTGTTTCCCATTTTTTATAACCAGGCAAGAAGACGCCGTTGTAGTCTTTACGCTCGATAAACAAGTGAACCGTTTCGCCATAGGTGTAGATTCCCGATTGAACGACCTTTCCGTTGTCGTCTTCGTGGGTTTCGGGCTCCATATACGAAGTTGCTCCGTTGCTCATGGCCGTCTCATAGGATTGAGTGGCATCGTCGACCCAAAGGGCAACCACCTTCACCCCATCTCCGTGTTTGTCGATGTGCTTGCCGATTTCAGTTCCACTTTTTAGAGGAGAGGTTAGAATCAGACGGATCTTGTCTTGAACAACCACATAGCTTTCTCGGTCAGTCAATCCGGTTTCAAGACCGGCATAGGCCAAGGATTGAAAACCAAAGGCCGACTTGTAGAAGTGAGCCGCTTGTTTGGAATTACCGACATAGAGTTCGATGTAGTCAGTTCCATTGATCGGCATGATGTCTTGCTCTGCCGCAGTTTGGGTAAGTGGTGAAGATTCCATTTCGCTTATTTTATTTCAGTCGTTGAACGTTGTGATTTCAGTTAAAAAATGCAAATAGTTGCATTTGCAACAAAAATAAGTAATTTTGGCGATATGTTACAAACAATCGACGCGGTTTCGGGAATTGGATTCCATTTGGATATGGTCTTGCGGACCATTCAGCTTGCTTACACCCAGAGATTCCGGGAAGTAGGTGTCGAAATCAGCGTAGAACAATGGGTCTTTTTGCAACGGATACACAACAAGGGAGGGGAAGCGCCTCAACGGGAATTGGTGCGTCTAAACTTTCGCAATAAGGCCACGACCACCCGTTTAATCCAGGGCTTGGTTAAAAAAGAACTTTTGACCCAGCAGCGCTTTGAAGGGGATCGCAAACGTTTTAACCTCGTGCTTACCGAAAAGGGACTTGAATTGGTTCAAAAACTAGAGCCGATTGCTCAGGAACTTCGCAGCCAGGCTATTGCAGGAATTGATGAATCCCAATGGGAAATCTTTCTGCAGATTTTGGATAAAGTGCGCGAGAATTACTCAGAATAAGGGAATTTCTGTTTTCTTTGAGTTCTATGGAAAGAAACGAAGGGATTACCTCTTCCGATCTCAAAGGGGCCGAAGTATCTTGGTTTGCCCCGATTTGTGATGGAGATGATCGGTACCTGGGCGAAAGAGATCCCCAGTACAAAAGCACCTGGAACAACACCTCTAAAGTTGTTCTGGCGGCTGATCAAGCCGGATTCCGAAACATCCTTTGCCCCAGTTCCTATCAGGTAGGACAAGACACCTTGCCCTTTGTCAGTTCCATGGCTCCTTTGACCAAAAACATCAATCTGTTGGCCGCCATTCGCTGTGGTGAAATTCATCCGGCTATGTTGGCCAGAACCGTAGCGACCTTGGATCACCTGCTTGAAGGACGGCTGACCCTGAATATTATTTCTTCCAATTTGCCAGGAGAAGACCTCCCCTCGGAGGCCCGCTATCAGCGATCGCGGGAAGTGATCCAAATACTAAAGCAAGCCTGGACCCAGGACCGTATCGAATACGAAGGGAAGTTCTATCAGCTATCCCTGGATACCAAACCGGTCAAACCCTTTCAATCGGGTGGGCCTCTTCTGTATTTTGGGGGGTATTCACCGCCCGCCTTGGAACTCTGTGCGGAATTTTGTGATGTTTACCTGATGTGGCCCGACACCCGCCCGAAGCTCAAGGCGCAATTGGAGGTCATGCAAGAGAAAGCGGCCGCCTATGGTCGCACGCTGGATTATGGACTTCGGGTACACGTGGTGGTACGCGAAAGTGAAGCGGAGGCACGGGACTATGCCCAAAGCCTGTTGAGTAAATTGGATGAAGAAGAAGGGGAAGCACTCAGAAATCGAGCTTTGGACGCCAAATCTTTAGGCGTGAGCAAACAACAGGCCGTTCGAGAAGCTTCGGATCAGGAAGGTTATGCGGAAGAGCTGCTCTTTACCGGAATTGGAAGAGCCCGATCCGGTTGTGGCGCCGCCTTGGTTGGGTCTCCGAAACAAATTGTAGAAAGAATTCGGGAATACCAGGACATGGGCTTTCGCTCCTTTATCTTTTCGGGTTACCCTCATCTGGAAGAGTGCGATCATTTTGCCCGTTTAGTTATGCCGCATCTCGACACCGTTTCGCTGCCGATAGAATATCAAAAAATACCAGTCGGAGGTCCTTTGACTCCATTGGGTAACGCACCTCGATTTTAGACTATGCAGTGGGATCTCTGGATAGTGCTTCTTTATTTCGCGGTCGTTTTTATGGCTGCCTGGTCTGGTCGTTTGAAGGGCAAAGTCAGCAGTGAGGATTACTTTTTAAGTGGACGGGGCTTGCGCTGGCCCTCGATTGCTTTTTCAACTATTGCAACCAACATCCAAGGGTATCAGTTCCTGGGGATGATGGGCTCGGCTTATCTCTATGGCTTGGCTCAGGCCAGTCTCGAAATCAATGCGGTCCAAGGACTGCTCTTAGCGGCTTTTGTCTTTGTGCCCCTGTATTTGCGAGAAAAGGTGGTAACCATAACCCAATTCATCAACAAAAAGTTGGGATCACGGGTTGGTTTGGCCTATTCCTTGGCGAATATTCTATTGTTTTCGACCATTACGCTGGGGGCTGCGCTCTTCTGGGGCGCCTATGCCGCCGATCAGGTCTTTGGAGATCTCTTGGGTTTTCTGTCGGAAGACCGCTTTACTCGCATCGTGATACTAGTCATTATACTGGGTACTTTTTCTGCCGTGTATACTTATTTTGGCGGTTTGTCTGCGGTGGTGCGCACCGATATCATACAATTTTTAATTCTTCTGACAGGTGGGGTGATTGTCTTGCTGACCGCCGTTAAGCAACTCGGTGGATGGGGAGC
>CAZLGZ010000052.1:12661-14686 GCA_964558965.1 uncultured Flavobacteriaceae bacterium | reverse complement strand
CAATCAAAAATCGAATGACATGAAACAACTATTTACACTCGCTCTGGCCTTTGCGGTCACACTTTTTACCCATGCTCAAGATATGGACAGCTACAATGGCCATATCGAAAAGGCGGAACAGTATTACAAAAACGAGCAATACCAAGAATCAGCGGAGGAATACCAGGCGGCTCACGATGTATTGGGAGGTAAATCCGTTCCCGACGACCGCTATGCCGCTGCCAAGGCTTTCGCCATGGCCGGGCAGGAGGAGAAGGCCCTTTTTCATTTGCGCTATATGGCGGAACACCCCAAAATGAAGTTTAAAGAGGTGGAGGAGCTTCAGGAGGCAGAGGCTTTCGACTCCCTAAAATCTTCAAATGATTGGAAGGAAGTACTCGAATTGGTACAGGCCAACAAGGCTGAATACGAAAAGTACCTGGACAAGCCTCTAGCCGATAAGCTGGCCAAAATTCAGGAACTGGATCAGAAGTACCGCATTCAAGCCGAAAAGGCCGCAGAGGAATTTGGTCCTACCTCTAAAGAAGTCATGAAGTACGCTGGACTTATGGCTGAGCAGGACGCCAAGAACCTGGTAGTCATCGAGAAAATTCTGGAAGAAAGAGGATGGTTGGGGCCAAAAGTCATCGGGATTGAAGGGGCTCGAACCCTCTTCTTGGTCATTCAGCATGCCGACTTGGAGACGCAAATCAAGTATTTACCGATGATGCGAGAAGCAGTGGCCCGAAATGAGGCGGAAGGTTCTCAACTCGCCCTTTTAGAGGACCGCATCAATATGCGTCAAGGCAAAAGGCAAGTCTTTGGGAGCCAGATCGGAGTAGATCAAAAGACGGGCGAGTACTATGTTTATCCCTTGATGGACCCGGATAAAGTGGATGAATACAGGGCTTCAGTAGGCTTACCCCCTTTAGCGGAATACGTTAAGATTTGGGGTATGACCTGGGACAAGGCCAAGCATATTGAGCGCACCCAGCAAATCGAAGCAGAACAGGCAAAAAATAAGAAAGACTAGTTGCGGTTGACGCGGATGGTAATTCTGCGGTTCGTGATCACCGTACCTGGGATCACGGTTAGCTCTACCTCGTCTGAAAGCACCGGACAAATAACTCCAGAGTTTTCGAGTCGTACGCGGTAACGCTCTCCTGTCAATGAAATATCAGTGGGGTTGATGGTCAGCGTAGCCGTATCCACTCCACTGATTGGCGCTGAATTAGTCAGGTCTACCCAACTAGAACCATCATAGCGCTGCCATTGGTAACTATCCGCAGTTCCCGCAACAGCAAAGCTTACAGAACATCCCGAGCAAGCCGTTTGATCGGATGGCTGAGTGGCAATAGTGGGAGCTCCTGCTCCAGCCTCTAAAAAGTCAAAGTCGCCATTGCTATTCGTATCGGCGGGTAGGGTGTAAGGGGCTCCTTGCACAGACCCATCGGGATTTACTGTAGGTGTTCCCGTTCCGTAGACACCGTCTCCGTCGGGATCAGCGCTTAAAGAATCGTAGGCCTCATTGGCGTCATTACAATTATCGTTATCGCTGTCTGTATCGAGTCGGTTAACAATGCCATCGTTATCGGAGTCACAGCCGCCGTCATCCGGATACAGTATGCTGAAAGGAACGGCAGTTTTCGAAAGGGTGGAGCTCTCGTAACTAACGGTCAAAACGTTTCCGCCTGTTCTTTCAAAAAAGAGTACTTCGATGGGGTAGAAACCTGCGGTGAGGGCGATGTCTCCACTGCGCTCTCTGTTTCCGTGAGCCCCGTCGTTGTCAACGACTTGGGTACCATCTATAAAGAGTTTACTTCCGTCATCGGAGGAGGTGTAGAAGGTGTAGGTGTCTGTAGCGTCAATAAATATATACCCGGTGTATCGGATGGAGTAGCGTTCCCCATCTCCCGGATCGACCAGGTTCTGTAAATCGGTTACACTAAAGCTCGTGTAGGTGCCGGTAGATAAGGCCCCTGTAGTAGGGATGTTGTCTACGGTATCGCCTGTTGGGCTGAGGTCATAGAATTCATAATTCAATTC
>CAZLGZ010000052.1:4716-12561 GCA_964558965.1 uncultured Flavobacteriaceae bacterium | reverse complement strand
CGATGACGCCATCCATATCGCTGTCGTAACTGGGATCCCGATAATCCACCTCCGCTACCAATGGGTTTTGCAGGTTGGGCAGGGCAGAGGGCGTATTCACTGTTCCATTGGCATCGCTATAATCTGGCAGCCCTCCAGGAAGGGTAGTATCTGTTGTGTCAACAGAGTCATCTAAGCCATCACCGTCTGAATCGGTGGTACTGAGAGCAATACCTGATTCCGTATTGTCGCTAAAACCATCTCCATCAGAATCCAGGTTGACAAAGTCCAGCCCTGTGGAAACAAGGGTATTGTAAATGCTAATTCCTTCTCCTGCACCGGGGACAGATTCATAGGCGTCATCCAGTCCGTTTCCATCGGAATCGGTACCGGAAGGCGGGATATAGGCAAAAGTATCTTGTGCCTCCACATTGTCGGGAATACCGTCGTTATCGGAGTCTAAATCGAGTTCGTTGGTCAAGCCATCGTTGTCAAAATCGCAACTAACCCCAGGGGAGAGAATGGCAAATGAAAGAGCGGTTTTAGCGATGGAGGGGCTTTCATAGAAAACATCCAATTCCTCCCCACCCGTAAATTCGAAAACTTCGACGACCAAGGGGTAAAAACCCGGGTTTAAGAAAATACTTCCACTTCTTTCTCGTACGCCGTGTAAGCCATCGTTATCGACCACTTCAGTACCATTGATGTAGAGTTTGGAACCGTCGTCGGAACTGGTGTAAAAGGTATAGGTATCGGCAACCGAAATATAAATGCTTCCGGTGAAGCGAATAGAGAAGCGTTCCGAATCGCCCGGATCAACTAAGGCTTGTAAAGCGTCAATATCGAAATTGGTGACAGTTCCGGTAGCTAAAGCCCCGCTTGTTGGAATGTTGTCTACGGTATTGCCGGAAGGAGAACTATCGTAAAATTCATAGGACAGACTGCCCGAACACCCCAATATTTCATTGGTATCCAGGATTCCGTCGTTATCGTCATCAATGTCGGTGACGTCAGGGACGGAGTCGTTATCGCTGTCTTGAGCCTTTGCCGTACCGATTCCCAAGAAGAAAACCAGCAGAAACCCAGGCAGAATCAAGGCGTGCCTGTTCCATTTCATCAAAGCCAAACTAGCACGGATTCGGCAGATGAAGAATTTCGTGTTGTGAAAGAAGGAGAGGTTGTTGTTAAGGTCCTGTTAAGCGCTTAATCCAGAGAAATTGAAAGAATTATACTACAAGAAAAAATTAAGCGAAATCAAAGGACTTCCTAAAAGGTAAGTCGCGAACGCGTTTACCGGTTAAGGCAAACAGGGCATTACCCAGCGCCGGTGGATTGGTCGGAACACCCGCTTCTCCGACTCCAAAAATCTGTTCTTCGCTTTGGTGAATATGCACTTCAATCTCCGGGATTTGATGGATTCGGAGCAGGGGGTATTGGTGGTAGTTGGATTCCACAACCGCTCCGTCTTTTACGCTGATTTCACTGTTGATTCCAGAGTCCAACCCATAAATAACGCCTCCCTTGACCTGGGCTTCAATATTCCTGGGGTCCAAGGCAATTCCCACATCGACCGCGATATAGATCTTCTCTAAGTGAATGCCTTTTTCGGATTGACGAATTTCAACAACCTGGGCGGTTGGAGCATCCGAAGAAATGGCAAAAGCCATCCCTCTGGCATGTCCTTCAGGTAAAGGATTATCCCAGTTCGACATCTTTTTTACCGCTTCCAGGACTGCTCGCGAAGCCTCGTGCTCAATAAGCGAAAGACGAAGTTCCATGGGATCTCGGCCTGCGGAATGGGCCAGTTCATCCAGGGCCGTTTCGTGGAAGAAAACATTTTGGGTTTCGCCTACCCCTCGGGACCAGCCGACAGGCAGTAAACGCTCTTTCGCCGGAAATCCCTGTATGCGGTAATTGGGCAGCTGATAGGTCTGGTGAGACATCCCCAAGAGAACTGACTTATCGACCTGTTCTGGGAATTCGGTATTGATGTTTTCTAAAAAGCGCCTTTCTGCCGAACTAAAAAGACTGGGTGCACTGAGTTGTAAATCAAAGGCGAGAACCTCCTTGTCTTTGACCGCCGCACGCAGTTTAGCGGAGGCGATCGGACGGTAAATTCCATGCTGTAAGTCTCCTTCTCGGGTCCAACTTACCTTGACTGGCTTACCCTTTACGGCACAGGCGGCAAAAACGGCAATCTCGACAAAGTCCGATTCCAATCGGCGGCCAAATGCACCCCCCATAAAGGTAGTGTGTACCTTGACCTGGTCTTCGGAGAGTTCGGCAATTTTAGCTCCGTAGTATCGGGCTCTGAGTGGATTCTGGTTCCCAGCCCAGATGTCCAATTGTTCGTCTTGGAACCACGCCACCGCATTCATGGGTTCCATGGTGGCATGGCAGAGGTAAGGCACTGAATAACTTCTTTCGATGACCTCTTCTTTTTCGAGAACCTGGTCCACATCCCCGTCTAAACGAGCAATACGACCTTGTCCTTTGCCAAGCGGTTCCTCAACCGCCGCTCGGTGCTCGGCCATGCTCATCGGGTAGGGAGCGGGTTTCCACTTTACTTCTATCCGTTTGGCAGCTTGTTGAGCGTACCAGGTGTTGGTTGCAATCACCACCAAACCATCCGGAAAGGGAACCGTTTTTATATAGCCTTGAACCTCTTCCGCTCGACTCGCATCAAAGCTTTCGAGGCCCGATCCGATATACGGGCTAAATAAAACGGAGGCATACAACATGTCAGGTAGGCGTACGTCAATACCATATTCAGCAGTACCGGTGCATTTTTGGGTCATATCGGCCCGGGGTTGCGAACTCCCCAGTTTCTTCCAGTCTTTTCGGGCTTTCAGTTTAATTTTTTCAGGGGCCTTTTCTTCTTTGGCCGCTTCGATCAGTTCGGTATAAGGGATGCGTTGACCGTCAGGCAGGACTACATGGCCTTGATCAGTAGTGAGATCCTCGAAGGGCAGATCGTATTTCTTTGTTGCCGCGTTGAGAAGCATATGGCGGGCTGCTGCACCGGTTTTTCTCATCTTCACATAACCATCACGAAGCGATGATTGAGCTCCGGTTAATTGAGAAAACTGAGGTGGTAAAAACTCGATTCCTAAGCGGTTACCTGCTCTTCTCAATAAGCGCTTTGGCAGGACTTCTTGCCCATAAAGTTTGTTGTTGCGGTATACATCGGAAGGAGGGCCGTGAATGACCTCAACACTTTCTAAGGCCACATCGAGCTCCTCTGCAACCAGGGCAGCCAAGGTACTTTGAATACCTTGTCCCATTTCGGCTCGAGGCGCAATGATGCTAATGCCATCGCTGCGAATAATCACATAAGGGGTTAAGGCGATTTGCCCATCAGCCAAAAGAGCTTCCATTGGATTGGGCAAGTCTTCTGCGCGCAATAGGGTGTACCCTCCAATAGCCAGACCGCCGGCCACAGAAGCCGAAGTAATCAGGAATTTTCTTCTTTCCATGGAGTTGCCTGGTTTTTTATTTTTTGAGCGGCCAAGTGAATGGCTTCGCGAATTCTCGGGTAGGTGCCGCAGCGGCATAGGTTGCCCACCATGGACGAATCAATATCTTCATCGGTGGGTTCCGGATTAGTTTGTAAGAGGGCATGGGCCGAAAGGATTTGGCCCGATTGGCAGTACCCGCACTGGGCGACCTGGGTTTCGATCCAGGCTTCTTGGACCAAGTGAAGGGCGTCCGGAGAACCTAAGCCTTCGATGGTGGTGATTTCTCCATTGACCTGAGATACCGGGGTGAGGCATGCCCGAATGGCTTGACCATCTTCAAGTACGGTACAAGCTCCACATTGTCCGATCCCACAGCCGTACTTGGTACCGGAAAGTCCTAGCTCGTCACGCAGTACCCATAAGAGGGGCATGCGGCCATCGACTTGTACGGTATAGCCTTGTCCGTTGACTTGAAGTTGCTTTTTAGGGTAGTTATTTTCCATAGACGCCTGCTTGCAAAAAGCAGTGTTTTTGCTTTTAAGTTAAGCAATCCCCAGCGGATCAGCACTTTTGGTCAGATGTATGACCCGAGAATGGGATTAAGGGTGCAGATTTTTAGCGAGTTTTCCGATCTTCACGAAAAATCAGCAGGATGAAGGTTGGCATAATCACCAACGGCTTAACGGGAATTCTATTGGAGAGCTTTGAGCTTTCTCGTCGTTTGCTTGCTGAAGGCCACCAGGTAAGTCACTTTTGTCCCTGGGATGTGGCTCAAAGGGTAGAGGAGAATGGATTCTCTTTTGTTCAGTTGCCTCCAGTCAATCTGTTTTCTAATCACGAGGCGTTCTCTTCAGATACTTTGGGTGGATGGAAAAGTCGCTGGCAGTATTTCTTTCCGAGAAGTAAGAAAAAGGCCCGAGCCTTTTTGGGGATGGATGCCATGGAAAATGCACTGGAAACATCCGATATGGATTACTTCATCATTGATATGCAGATGCACGAGCCCATCTTCGCTTGTCAGAAATTAGGTATTCCTCATGTGCTTTTTAGCCAGTGGTTCAGCCTGCATCAGTCTTCTACCAATCCTTCCCTTCGAACTGAGCTCATACCGGAACACGGCTGGAAGTCTCGCCTAAAAGTAGGATTGTCTTGGAAAATGGAATTGGCCAAAGTATGGGCCAGAAGAAGGGTACATGATGCGCTCCTGCTAGATGCCCGACGCAGGATGTTGTATCGATTGGCCCCGAAGTACGGTATTAAAAGATCTTCCTTGATTAAGCGCACCTTCCCTTCGGCTTTTATTTACAAAGACAAGATGACGCTGAGTTCCACTTTGGCTGAACTTGAATTTGAACCGTCTCCAGCGCCTCACTTGGCCATAGGTCCCTTGGTTTTTGAATCTCGTAAAGATGGAAAGAATAACCCGGAGAGGGATGAACGCTTACAAGAGATCAAGGCCAAAAAATCAGAACAGGGAGTACAGGTAATTTACTGCTCGGTCAGTTCTTTGATTGCGGGGGATGCAAGCTTTCTGGATAACTTGATTGATGCTGTTGGCAAGCGACCCGAATGGGAATTGATCATTGGTCTGGGAGGAAAAATAAAAGCGGAGACCTTTAAAGACCTACCGTCCAATGTGCACCCTTTTGATTGGGTGCCTCAATTGAAAGTGTTGTCCTTTGCTGACCTGAGTATTAACCACGCCGGAATTCACAGCGTGAATGAATGTATACACTTCGGCGTACCCATGCTAATTTATTCTGGGAAGAAGTACGATCAGGACGGAACCGCAGCACGCTTGCAGGCTTCTGGTTGTGCTTTTCGGGCCGACAAGGATTTGAGCTCTCCGGCCGATATTCGAACCGATATTGATCGGGTTCTAAAGACCCCTTCCTACAAACAACAGGTGGAAGTATATCGATCACATTATCAGTCTTATAGAGGGCGTATGTTGGGCGATTTATTGAAGTGAATTTCGGTAGGAAAGGTCCCTTCAGTACAGAGGGCTAGGCTGTATTCCGGATGAAAGTCAAAGGCCTTAATCTGGAGTTCTTCAGGGCGATCTAGACTCGTCTCTCCCAGAGTGTTCACTCGAAGATTTCCGGTTTGTGCATTACTCAAAGGGGATAACTCAACAAGCTTAACGGGCATACTCAGACCACGACCGTCTTTTTTGATGAGGGATTCTTTGGCTGACCACAGCTGAAAAAAGCGTTCTTTTTGTTCTGAGCCCTGTACTTTCTGCAGGTAGTCCATCTCGGCTGAACAGCAAAAAGTGCGAGCGAGCTGAGGGTAATTCAGATCGGGATTCTTGAATTCAATATCTAAACCCAAGGGAGCTTTCTTGGACCAAGCCACCCCCCAGAATTCTTTGGAATGACTAACATTAAAATGAAGGCTGTGATCATGCAAAAAGGGCTTGCGCAGTTCCCCGTATTCAAAGGTGATGCTCTTGGGATCTCGATCAAGGACTTCTCCGAGTAATCGCTTCAGTTGGCCGCGTCCGGCTCTAAATTCATTCTGAAGCCTTTCTGTTTTAAAGCGCAGGGCGCGTTCCTCCTCTTCGGGAGTCAAAAGTTGGCCCAGATCCTTTAACTGTTTAAGCAGATGGGCGTATTCAAAGATGCAAAGCTGTACCGCTTGTTTATGAAGTCCTGTTTCCATCGCCTTAGGCCTCGGTGGCGTTTTCTATCTGGTTCAAACTTTCCTGAATGGCTTCCGAGGTAGTCTCCAAAAAACCATCATCAAAAAGGGTCATGTGTTCTCCAGGCACGCGCAACACCCGGACCTCTCCGGAGGTCGTTCTTTGCCAGGAAGCCACCGTTTCTCGGTTGACGGCACGGTGATCCTTTTTGGTCAAGAGGAGGTAGATATCTTCTTCCATTTCAGAAAAGGGGTGCCCCTGACTGAGTTGCATGAGGTGTCTTCGAAGACGTTCCAGTTTTCGGGCTTCCTCTTCTTGGGCTGCCTTTTCCTGAAAGCGCATCCTCAGCAGAGAATATCGGGCAATGGTCCAGTAATACAAAGTTCGCTTTGGAGAGCGGAGAAGACGGGATCCAAAGGCCTGCATCCTCATTTTTAGTCTTTTTGGACTATTTAAATTCGCAGGTGAAGTCATGGTATCGACCACAATGAGATCGACCTGCTGACCTTCTTCTCGAAGAAGACGGCATATTTCATTTCCGACTACGGCGCTAAAACAATACACCAAAACGGTATAAGGCCCCTTTTCCTGCACCTTTTTCATGCTATGGATATAGTCGAGTGCCATGGCATTGATCGTGGGCTGCAGCTCTTGATCATCATAGGCCCCTGAGGGCTGCAGAGCGTATACGGGTCGGTTTTTGATGAATTTGTGAAGTTCTTTGTAAAAGAACACATGCCCTCCACCGGCGTGAATACAAAATAGGGGGCGCTGGCTGCCTTGGTCATGGAATTTGACCAAATAGTCCCAGACCTCCTCTTGTTCGGCTTCAAGATATTGACTAAGACCTTTGATGGTCGGGTATTTAAATAAAATATTCGGGGTGATGTTCATCCCCAAACTACGAGCCTTGGCAATCAATTCAATACTCTTGATGGAATCCCCGCCTAGATCAAAGTAGTCGTCTTCGATATAGACCGGTCTTTTCTCACTCACTTCCTCGAAAAGGACGGCCAATTGTTTCTGTATTTCGGTCTCGGGAAGAGTGCCTTCTGTTTCTTGGATCTGCAGTGGTCGGCCACTCAGGCTTTGACGGTCCACCTTTCCATTGGGTAGAAGAGGGAACCTCTCGAGCTGAAGCAGATGCTTAGGAACCATATGCGCTGGCAATTGGTTCTGCAGACTCTCCCTGATTCCAACCTCTAGATTTTCTTGAACAGCAGTGTAATAAGCCACCAGCAGTGGAGTACTGCTTGACTGGTGCACGACTACGCAGGCTTCACTGATTCCTTTCTGGTTGGCTAGTGCCGATTGGATTTCTTCCAGTTCCACGCGCTGCCCGCGGATTTTTAATTGTTGGTCTTTTCGACCAAAAAATTCAAGCTCGCCTTTGGCATTCCATCGGGCTTGGTCTCCGGTCTTGTAGAGTTTTTTAAAGTCGCCTTTTCCCCAGGGATTCGGAATAAATTTTTCGGCCGTTAATTCAGGAGCATGCAGGTAGCCTTCCGCCAGCCCGGGTCCCGAAATACAAAGCTCGCCAATTTGAAGTGGAGAAGCCAATTGACCGTAGCGATCCAGTACATAAACCTGGGTTCCGGGAATGGCTTTTCCGATGGAAACACGTCCTCCGTCTTGCTTAGGATGCAATTCTTTTGCCGTGGCCCAAACGGTTCCTTCACTGGGGCCGTATTCGTTGTAGAGCTTGCAGTTCTCGAGTCGGACGTGATGGATTTCGATAACCTCCAGCTCGCAGCTTTCTCCGGC
>CAZLGZ010000052.1:0-4616 GCA_964558965.1 uncultured Flavobacteriaceae bacterium | reverse complement strand
AAGTTGCTTTTGTCGGAACTGATAACCAAAGCGCATTCGCTGTTTTCGAGCATATAGCTCAAACGACCCCCAGGATATTCCGGGTCCAATGCAAGGTACGGAACGCCACTTTTGAGCACAGCCATAAGGGCGGCTATTTGTTCAAGGGAACGGTCCAGGTGCAGGGCAATAGGTTTTTTTTGCGGATTCAGCTTTAGCAAGGCCAGAGCCCAAGCGGTACTCTTTTGATCCAGGGTTTTATAGGTCCACTGTTCGGCGCTAAAACTCAAAGCGGTTTTTTCCGGGTACTGCTCCACCATCTGCTTAAAGCGTTCCGGGATACTGTTGATACTGCTCCAGGGATTTTTCCATGGCGTCTCAGCGTTTTCAACTTGTTCCTTTCCGTAGGTGTGAGCCAAATGTTCAACTCCTTTCTCGGCAACCGATTTAAACAGTTGCAGAAAACCTTGGGCCATTTGCTGTATACTGCCTTCTGAAAAGAGCGCAGGGTTATACTCCCAACTAAAATGCAGTTGCTCGTTTTCCCAACGGCTAAAAAGAGTCAGATCAAATTTTGCCGTTTCCAAGGCAGATGACTCTTCCATAGACCAGACAAAATCTTCCCCAAGGGAAGGTGTGTCCTGGGATTCGTTAAAGACGAACATGGTCTCAAAGAGGGGATTCCGACTTAGATCGCGTGATGCCTGCTGTTCGCTGACCAGGTTTTCTAGAGGTAAGGGCAATTTGCTCTGTGCTTGGCGGTGATCTGCACTGAGCATAGAGAGCAATTCTTTCAGGGTCTTGTTTTGATCGAATCGGAAGCGGTAAAGGACCGTCTCGATTAAATAACCCCATTGTTTTTGTAAGGCCGTGTCCTGGCGTAAGGTCGCTGGACTGGCAACGATGAAATCGCTGTTTCCGCCCAGTTGGTGCAGGTGTAACCCAAAAAGACCAAAACACCATTCAAAAAGGGTCAGGCCTAGTTCTTGGGCTTGCTTCTTACTTTGAGCAGACAGGACAGCAGGCAGTGAAAAAGCACATCGAGCCCCTGTTCCGGTAGGACTCGACCCGGTCTGAAAATCCGGTGCCAGACCACTCCCGGCTTGAGCACCCCGGATATAGTCCGTCCAATAGGGCAGGTGTCGGCTTTCGTCTTTTTGATGAAAAGTCCAGGCGACATCTCTAAAATCAATGACTTCACGCTCTGCCTTAAATCCATTAGCGTAGTAGTCTGCCAAGTGTTGAATGATGCCCCCTACAGACCATTCGTCCACCAAGATGTGGTGGGTCGCAAAAGTGAAGCGGTATTTTTCAGTTCCTGTCTTCAGGATTAGGAAAGAGCACAGATGCGCTTGACCGAGATCGTAAATCCGGTGTAGAAGAGCGTGTTCCTCTTTTTTCGCTGCGTCCTCTGGGGTTGCCTCCTGCGTTAGATCTTTATAGACCAGAGGAGGAATCTCGTCTGTTATTTTGATCTCGGGCTTGTTGTTGACCAGGGGGTAATAGCTTCGCAAAATGGTGTACTCTTTCGCGAGGGCTTTCCAGGCTTCTCGAAAGCGTTCCAGATCGAATGACCCTTCGCCAAAATAGCGAATGCCGTAGTTGTATGCCGCGGATTTGGGATGCGCCTGTTGGTAGAACCAAAGCCGTTTTTGGCCGGCTGTTAGAGGTATAGGTATCCCATCAGGGGCCTTGCTCAGTTTGGCACCCGTATTTTTGGACCGGTTCTTAAACCGGCCCAACAAATCATTGGAGTCGCGAGACATACTTTTTGAGGCGGATTGGGGGTTATCTCAGTCCAATCCCTTTCAAGATCGAGATAATAATGGATTTGAGGAAGTCTTCCACTCCTAAATTCACATCAAAGACTCTTTCAATCACCCAATACAGGGAGATGAAAATGAGGGTAATCGATCCATACACCAAGATTCTCGAGTAGTATTTTTTCTGTCGGAGCAAAAAGAGTACTGGGAAAATCAAGGCGATGATCACGATCTGTCCCAATTCCACACCGATGTTAAAACCGAGCAACGAAAGACTCAGGAATTCTCCGGTTAGACCCAGGTCACTGAGTACACTGGCAAAGCCAAAACCGTGGAAAAGTCCAAAGACAAAGGCAATTACCCAATCCCTTCCTTTAAAGATGGGACGGATATTGTGAAAGGCCGCCAACCCAATAGAGAAGGCGATAATGGATTCAACAATCTGAGCATTTAAATTGACCCACTCCAAGGTGGCTAAGGTTAGGGTAATGGTGTGTGCAATGGTAAAAAAGGTCACTACTTTCAAGATGTACCAAAAGGCGTTTCCGAATTGAGGGACACCAATCCAATCGATAACGGCGTTCCCTTTCATCCAGGCGGGAAGAGCAACGGCGGTATCGGTTTCTTCTCGAGCACGTCTCACGACCGCAGGTAAAATTAGAGCCAATAAAAAGAGGATGTGGTCCAGACCAATCCAGATGTGCCAAACCCCTTGTTTGACCATCGCCCAAAAACCTTTCCAAAGCGATACTTCGGTCAGGCTGAACTCCCCGGTGAGATCCCCGGGTCCAAAATCAAGAAGAATATTGGCTTCGTTGTTTATAATACCGGCTTTCCAGTTGTATTCGATAATCAAAAATCCTTTGTGAGTAGGGTCCTTGTCAAAGAGGGCGGAATAACTCATGTCCATGGCATCCGGCAGTTCTTTGGTGTTGGTCAAATCAAATTTCATCAGCAGGTAGTTCCCCGTTCCCAGGTAAAACATATCCGACTCCTTAAACTTGATCTGGTGTTCTCCTACTGCTGAGTTAAAGGAAGTATTTTGAAGCATGTAAGCTTGAAGCTGAGGAATATACGGTTTCAGTTCGTCCAGAGATGAACGGGTATCCAAGTCCAAGTCGAGCAGTTTATTGATTTCTCGAATATTGATCTCGTAACGACCTTCTATACCATCCTTTTCATAAATGCGGAGGTAGACATAACTCTGGTTGGGAATGTGGGCGCTGATTAATTGTACGGCCAAAAAAGCCAGCACAAAAAGCGCTCTTTTCATCTGTGTTTTCATAGCAATTTTTTAGTCTGATCGGTCAAACAGGGAGTAAATTACAGAAAGCTGTTTAACTAAACGGGATTAATCGACTCTTGTGCAGAAAATTACGATTAAGCGTAATCCCAGTGTTTACAGGTATTTTGGGATTATACCCCATCTTTCTCTTCCTTCGTCGAGATTTTTCTCGTTAAACGCAACTCTTGAAGGAGAAAATGTATCTTAAGACAAAATTGCTGCTTATCAGATGAAGAAATACTCCACCAAGACCTGGTTGCTGACCGCATCAGATCTGGAAGAAATACTCATTCAAACGGGTCCCAATCGCTTTATAGATCTACTTATAGAACGCTTGACCATGGGGCTAGAGAACTTTGATTCGAGTTCTCTAGAAATTCCAATCCGTACCCGTTTTAATTACCAGGCTGCTCCCGAGGGGCTTGTAGAGTTTATGCCGGTTCACGAAAAAGGAAAGGAAGTCGTCCTCAAGGTCGTGGGCTACCATCCCCACAATCCGGACCTCTTTGATCTTCCGACGATCTTATCTAATATCACGACTTACGATACCAAGACAGGGCACCTCAAAACCATCATGGATGGGGTTCTGCCCACCGCTTTGCGCACCGCTGCGGCCTCTGCTGTGGCTTCCCGTGCGATGGCAAAACCCGGCAGTGAAAAGCTGGGTTTGATCGGATGTGGAGCACAAGCCGTGGTTCAATTGCACGCTCTGAGTCGACTCTTTCCGCTTAAAAGTATTTGGATTTATGACATCGACCCGAAGGCCATGGATAACTTCCAGGACCGTATAGACGGGTTAGAATTAGACGTAGACCTGGTTCACAGTGACATAGAAACCATTGTCGATACAGTCGATATTCTCTGTACCGCCACCTCGATAGGGGTCAACGAAGGGCCACTATTTGAACAGTACAATTGCCAGCCGCATTTGCATATTAATGCCGTAGGATCTGATTTTCCGGGGAAGTTGGAGCTGCCTCGAAACTTACTCCTGGAGTCCACTGTCGTGCCGGACTTTAGAGAACAAGCAAAAATAGAAGGGGAGTGTCAGCAGCTTCAGGATACTGAAATTGGTCCTGATTTAAAGCAGTTGATCTCGCAACCCATCACCTGGAAAACCATCCAAAAAGGGATGAGTGTTTTCGACTCGACAGGATGGGCCTACGAAGATCAAATCGTGGCCAACCTTATGGAAGAACTCGGACGCGCTTTAGGTGTGGGACGGGGTATTCATTTGGAGAATGTGTCTTCTGACGTCAAGAATCCCTATCATTTTATAAGCAAACCCGTTCAGGTCTAACCCCTGATTTACGATACAATGGATTACAGTTTTAGTCAAGAACAGCTGGCCTATAAAGAAAAGGTCATCGCTTTTGCCAAGGAGGCCTTCCCGGAATCTTATCTGGAGGCTGATTTGAACAGCGTTTTTTCTAAAGAGGCTTGGATGAAATGCGCCGAATTCGGTTTGCAGGGTCTGGCCATCCCCAAAGAATACGGGGGAACAGGAGACGAAATTGACCTGATCACGGCTTGTCTGGCCATGGAAGGTCTGGGATACGCCTGTCGCGATAACGGTTTGGCCTTTGGAA